>JAHWKS010000163.1 GCA_019347795.1 Planctomycetota bacterium
GCGGCTGACGATCGAGCGGCGCCGCGAAGTCCGGTCGCTCCGGAAGAGGCGATCGAGCTGATGCGCCTGGCGCCGGGGCTGCGGGTGGAGCTGGTCGCGTGCGAGCCGGAGGTGATCGACCCGGTCGCGGTGCGTTTCGACGCGCGAGGACGGATGTGGGTGGTGGAGATGCGCGACTATCCGCACGGACCGCCGGAGGGAAAGCCGCCGCTGTCGAAGATTCGCATCTTAGAAGACCGCGACGGCGACGGCCGGTACCAGACGGGAACCACCTTCGCCGAAAACCTGCTCTTCGCCACCGGCGTGCTGCCGTGGAGCGAGTCACCCACACTGGGCGCCTTCGTCACATTGGCGGGCAAGGTCGTTTACATGGAAGACACCGACGGCGACTTGAAAGCGGACCGAACGGAGACCTGGTACCACGGCTTCGCCGAAGAGAACCCGCAACTGCGGGCGAACCACCCGCGGCTGGGGATCGACGGTTCCATCTATATCGCCAATGGACTGCGGGGGGGCGCCGTGGTGGATGCCCGGCGGCCGGACGCTAAGCCGCTCTCGATCAGCGGGATGGATTTTCGTTTTGATCCGTTCACGCGCGAGTTCGAAGCGGTGACCGGCGCGGGGCAGTTCGGACTCACGTTCGACGACTTTGGCGAGCGGTTCGTGTGCAGCAATCGCAACCCGCTCAAGCACATCGTGATCGAGGATCGCTACCTCCGCGGCAATCCCGCGGCCAGCGTCTCCTCTGCGACGCACGACGTGGCCGCCGCCGGCGAGGCATCGCGCATTTACCCGATCAGCGAGTTCTGGACTACGTCGAACTTGCACGCCGGCCAATTCACCGCCGCCTGCGGCGTGTGCGTCTTCCGCGGCGATCGGTTGGGCGAGGCGTTCTACGGTAACGGGTTCACCTGCGATCCCACAGGCAATCTTGTGCATCGCGAGGTGATGCAACCTCGCGGCGCCACGTTCCACAGTCAACCTGCCCGGGAGGGGATTGAGTTCCTCGCCTCCACGGATTCATGGTTTCGGCCGGTGAACCTCGAGGCCGGTCCCGACGGAGCGCTGTACGTCGTCGATATGCAGCGGGCGGTGATCGAGCATCCGCAGTTCATGCCGGAGGAGCTGAAGAGCCGTCCGGACCTCCGAGACGGCGATGATCGCGGCCGCATCTATCGCATCGTCGCGGAGAAGCCGTCGGACACGCCGCATCCGACGAACCTTGCGGAGATGCCGAGCGGCGAGCTGGTGAAGTTGCTGGAGCATCCTAACAGTTGGCAGCGGGAAACGGCGGCGCAATTGCTGCGCCAGCGCGGCGTGGAGGACGTCGTCGAATCGTTGCAATCGCTCGCCGCCGAATCGTCCAATCCCGCCGCGCGGGCGCAGGCGCTGTGGCTCTTGGCGAGCGGGGGGCGTCAGCCCCCTGATGGTCAAGCGGCGATTGGTGGCGAGCCCATCCGGGGGCTGACGCCCCCCGCTCGCCAGAAAGTCCTGCTTCAGGCGATGGCCGACGATCATCCCCGTGTGCGGGAAGCGGCGGTTCGTCTGGCGGAGCCGCAACTGGCGCAATCGCAAACGCTGCGGGAGCGGGTGGTGAGCCTGGCGATGGACGAAGATCCACGCCTTCGCTTTCAGGTCGCTTTGTCCCTCGGATACCTCGAAGGCGAGGACGTTGTGCCGGCGCTGGTGGAGATCGCCGCTCGCGCCGCCGACGACGTGTGGACGCGGCGGGCGGTTTCGCTCTCGCTTAAAGATCGCGCGGCCGAGGCGCTGGTGAGATTGCTCGCGCATCCGTTGGAGACGACTGCGAGGTCGCAGGACGGCTGGCTGGCGCTCATCGCCGAAACTGCGGCGCAGGCCGGGGCGGCCGGCGCCCAAGAAGAACGATTGAAGGCGATTCAGGCCCTTATGGACGTTGGCGGCGAAAACTCGCATCGCGTGCAACTCGTCTGCTTGAAAGCATTGGCCGAGGCGATGCGCCGCCGCGGCGAATCGCTCGATGCGCTGGCGAACGAGTTGCCGGCCGGAACGAAGGCTGCCGTGGAAGACGTGTTCGCCACGGCGGCGCGAGTCGCGCAAGATCGCTCGGCGCCCGACGCGGCGCGAATCGAGGCGATCGAATTGTCGGCGCTGTCAGACGAATCTCAAGACGCCCTGGCGGCGCTCGCCCTCGAGGAACCGTCGCAGTCGGTGCGAGTGCGCGCCATCGGCGCGGCGGCCCGCAGCGGCGATCTCAATCTGTGGCGCGACCTGCTGACCCGCTTCCGCCGCGAGACTCCGGCGGTTCGCAGCGCCATTCTCGACGGCGCACTGGCCCGCGCGGAGCGAACGCACATCCTCCTCGATGAAATCGCCGCGGGACGCATTTCGCCCGGCGAAATTGACCAGCCGCGGATGAACCGGCTGTTGCAGACTCGCGACTCGAAGCTCGCCCCGCGCGTGAAGCAGATTCTCGCCGACGCCATTCCCGCCGACCGGCAGAAGGTGCTGGCGGAGTACCAGGTTTCGCTCACGCTGGACAGCGATCCGCAGCGCGGCAAGACGATCTTCACCAAACACTGCGCCAACTGCCATCGCGTGGGCGACGTGGGCGTGGACGTGGCGCCCGACATCTCCGACTCGCGCGTGAAGAAGCCCGAGCAGATTCTCACCGACGTGCTCCAGCCCAACCGGGCCATCGACGCCAACTTCGTCAGTTACTCCGTCATCACCGCCGACGGGCAGGTGCTGACGGGCATCCTCGCCAGCGAAACGGGCGCCTCGATCACGCTCAAGCAGCCCGAGGGAAAGACGGTCACCCTGGCCCGGGATGAGATCGAAGAGCTGCGCTCCAACGGCGTTTCGCTCATGCCCGAGGGGCTGGAGCAGGACATCCCGCCGCAGGACATGGCGGACGTGATCGCCTTCATCAAGAACTGGCGATACCTCGACGGCCGCATCCCGCTGGGGGACGGCGCGAAAGTCGCGCCTCCTGACATCGGCCGGATGCAGGCGGAGGCGATGGAGAGTGGCGTCGCCGAGTGGGGCCGCTGGGGCGCCGATCCGCGGAAATACTCGTCGTGGACCAATCACAGCAACCGCCTCGTTCCCGTCTATGCGTTCGGCATCGCGCTGGATGAGGTTCGCAAGCAGAATGCCTATCACGACGCCGCCCGGCTGGAGAAGCTTTACGGCCGGACGCCCCAAGGAACCCTCAATCCCGAGGCGGCGTACTTCGATCAGACGGCGATGTACGATTTGCAGCAGCAGGCGATCGCGGCGGGAAAGAAGCACATTGTCCTCGTGATCTTCGACGGCATGGACTGGCAGACTACCGCCGCCGCGGCGCACTACCGATCGGGCCGGGTTTACAAAGATGGCCGCGGCTCGGGGCTGCTCTTCCAGGACTATCGCGGCGTGGAGACGGACTACGGCTTTTTCGTCACCAGCCCGTACAGCAGCTCGGAGGGGGTGGATGTGAACGCGCAGACCGTGGCCGACGCGAGTGGCGGTGAGTGGGGCGGGTATGACGCCTCGCTTGGCGGCGGCCGGCCGTGGGAGGCGCCCCGCGATTCGCAGTACCTGCTCGGCCGCAATCGCAGCCGGCCGCACGCGGTGACCGACTCCGCCTCATCCGCCACGTCGCTCACGGCGGGCATCAAGACGTACAACGCCGCCATCAACGTGGCGCCGGACGGCTCACAGGTTACGCCGATCGCACGGCGGCTGCAGAGCGAGCGCGGCTTCGCCATCGGCGTGGTCACGAGCGTTCCCATCAGCCACGCCACGCCGGCGTGTGCCTATTCGAACAACGTCTCACGGAATGACTATCAGGACCTGACGCGCGATTTGCTGGGATTGCCCTCGATCGCCCATCGCCGCGAGCCGCTCGCCGGCGTGGACGTGCTGCTGGGCGGCGGCTGGGGCGAGACGAAGGAAGTCGATAAGGCGCAGGGCGCCAACTTCATTCCCGGCAATCGGTACCTATCTCTCGAAGATCGCAGCCGCATCGACGCCGCTCACGGCGGCCGATACGTCGTCGCCGAGCGCACCTCCGGCCAGAGCGGCGCCAAGCTGCTGGAGGCGGCGGCCGAGCAGGCGGTCGGAGAACAACGCCGGCTGTTCGGATTCTTCGGCGTCCGGCGCGGACATCTTCCCTTCCAGACGGCCGACGGAGAATACGATCCCGTCGCCGGCGTGAATCCGGCCGAGCAATACACGCCGGCCGACGTGGCCGAAAATCCGACGCTGGCCGACATGACCCGCGCCGCCCTGACGGTATTGGAGAACGATCCCGACGGATTCTGGCTGATGGTTGAGCCGGGGGACGTGGACTGGGCCAATCACGACAACAACCTCGACAATTCGATCGGGGCGGTGCTCAGCGGCGACGACGCCTTCTGCGCGATCATCGAATGGGTCGAAGCCCGCGACGCCTGGGACGACACCGCGGTCATCGTCACCGCCGACCACGGCCACTTCCTCGTGCTGGAGCGGCCGGAGGCGCTGGCGCATTGAGATTCACGACCGGATGGTCATGATCGTGATGGCGAAGCCGTTGTAGTCGGTGCGCTCCCGCGGCGACCAGCCGAGCTCGCCGTAGAGCTTTTCCTGGTCGAGTGTGAAGAGATAGAGCGTCTCGAACTGCAGGCGCCAGGCCTCTTCGACGACGCGCTGCACGAGGCGGCTGCCGATGCCTCGGCGGCGATGCTCCGGCGCGACAAAGACGCTCGCCAGCCACGGTGTCAGCTCCGGTCGCGTCGGCAGGTCGTGCGCGACGAGGCTGGCGGAGCCGAGAGGATGATCGTCCTCCACGGCGACGAAGGTGCTGGGAATCGGCCCCTCATGGAGACTGCGCTGCATCCGCTCAACGCGGGCCTCCAGCGTGTTCTGCGGATTCAGCTCCCCCCACTGCGCATGATGCCACGCCGCAAGCGTTGGTACGAACTCAGGGCGACTTCGAAGGTCCTCGATTTGCATGAAAGCTCCCGTAGCTCCCGTAGGGTGGGACAAGCGGTAGCGCAGTCCCACGCGCGTGAACTTCAACCGGCGCGCTCAAATGCCGAACTGGCGAAGAACCAGGTCAGCGATGTGCAGGTCGGCGGTCGATCGTTCGACGAACACGCCGCGCTGCGAGGAGAGCAGCACGCCGCGCTGCCAGTCGTGCGCGGCCGGCGCCCCGTGCGAGCCTTTCACCAGCGTCGCATCCAGCGGGATGCTCTTGCTCGCCGGGTCGAAGTGCAGCTCCACCGGATCGTAGCCGGGCTTGCGATGGATATCGACGGTGCGGGCGAACGCCGGCGCTCGCGCATCGTCGAGCCAGTAGTAATACGCCTGCCAACTGTTGGGGGTGGAAATGAGGATCACGTCCCCGGCGCGCTCGTGCCGCAGATTGTACTTGCCGCGATCCTCGACGGCCAATACTTCGGCGATGCCTTCCCGGTCCTGAAAGAGGCCCATGACCTGCTTGACCGTCGCGGAGTGGACGTTCTTCACGTACACGTGGGAGAATTGGTGATCCACCAACGCCCAGGCGCGGCTGGCGGCGAAGTCGATTACTTCCCCCTCCTCGTCGCGAACTGCGAGCAAGCCGGCCTCTCGCAGCACCCGGTTGGGATACGTCACGTGATCGACCGGCGTGATGACGTACTCGCTGGCCGCCAGCCAGAGCAAGTTCGCATCCTGATACGCCTCGTGAAACCCGTCGATGAGCCGGCCGAGCGAATCGTCCAATTCGCCCAGCGCCGCGATCGCCGCGGGGCTGTCGGGGCCGGTCCGCTGGGCGGCGTAATCGAGGTGCGGAAGGTAGAGGAAAAAGAAGTTCGGCCGGAACCGCCGGGCGGCGATGATCGCGGAATCGGCGATCCACGCGGTAGCTTTGATGTTCGCCAGCGGTCCCCAGAAGTGCTGCAAGGGGAAGTGGCCCAGGGCGTCCCGCAGCCCGCCGTACAGCTCGGACGGCCTCGTGTAGCACCAGAGCGACTCGGAGCCGTCGGGGTTGTGCACGGGGGCCGGCATGCAGACGTAGTCGGCGCCGCTCCCCTTGCTGAGCATCGGGAACCAGACCGCCGACGTGAGCCGCCCGTCGTGCTCGTGCATCAGGTCCCAAATCTGCGGGGCGGTGATTGTGTCGTTCCACGCCGTCCACATCTCGACTTCCTGCCGCTCCCGCCAATAGAAGCCGTTGGCCACCACGCCGTGCTCTTCGGGGGTGCGGCCGGTGAGCATCGTCGCCTGCACGGGCCAGGTCACCGCGGGAAAGCTCGGCGCCAGTGGCGCGCGGTCGCCCCCTTTCACGAGCGACGAAAGTCGCGGCATCTTCTCGAGATCCTGGCCGCGAAGGCCGGGAATCGAGAGCAGAATCACATGGTCGGACATCATTCAATCAGGTCGAGTAAATCCAGGCGCCCAGCAGCACCGTCGGCGCCAAAAGGGCCAACACCAAGATCGCCCACAGCGGTCCCGCGGCCGCGAGCGTCACGGCGGCGTCGTAGACGATGAGGGACAGGATACACCGCTTCACCGCGGCTTGCACTCGGTGCGGCGCCGGGTCGGCCGCGGCCACCAGGCACCGCCGCAGCACCGGCAGCGAGATCAGCACGAGGAACGCCAGCCAGACCGTACTTGGCGAAAGCGCCCCGCCGAATCCCGCGAACTGCGGCGACGGCGCCGACGAGAGCTGCGGGTAAGCGGCCAAGAGGCCGATTCCTGCGATCATCACGCACGTGCCGCCCAGCAGGTGAGTGGCATTACTTTCGACCGCCTCGGTGCGGGCGAACCACGTCACGCCGACGATGTAGAGGCCGATTCCGCCGGCGACCACGAGCTCCGCAGCGCTGTATCCCGCGAACGACCCGCCATGCATCGCGAGCGCCGGTGCGCTCATCCCCAGAAGCACGTTCAAAAAGCGGCACCCGCCCATCACCAGCGGTCCCAGCGGGGTGCGTTTGGCGCCGGCGTCGTAGCACACCACGCACGCGGCCAAGAGCGTCGCCACGGCGCCGCTTCGCCAGGGAATCGCCGCGTCGCCCGCCGCAAAGCCGGCCGCCCAACCGGCCGCAATCCCCAAGAGCAGCATCCCGTATCCAAGCGTCTTCGCCGTCCTGACCGAAATTCTTCCCGACGGCAGCGGCCGCTGCGGCCGCTCCTTGCGGTCGATCTCCACGTCGTAGACGTCGTTGAGCACCATTCCCGCCGTGTAGAGCAGGCAAGACGCCGCCAGCAGCAGCAAAAACGGACCCGGCGGCGCCAGCGTCCCGGCGACGAAGAGACGCCCCATCGAGACATCCGCCGCCGCCGTGAAGACGTTCGGCGCACGGAAGAGCTGGAGATACGCCAGCCACTGAGACGAGGGTTTTGAGTTCACGGCGCCCTTCGCTTCAGCGACTTTCTAGCGGGACCTTTCGCGCCAGTGTAGCAAATTCGGCCGCGTATGAAATGGCGCGAGAGAACCCCCGCTTGATCCACGTCGCCCGCCTGGCGACGCCGGTTTTCCAATGTTGGATCATCGTTCGAACACATCCGTGTGCGGCCGGAAGGCGTGCCAGGCGAACCAAAACGAGTATATCCAGTGCACGTCCGAATCCGCCTGGACGACGCGCAGGCTGTCGGCGGCGGGATTGTACTCGAGCACGAGCCGTCGCCTGTCCACCTCGTCCTCCAGGCGAGCACGAGACGGGTCAAACGCCGTGAGCGGGTACGCCCGGGCGGAGTTTTCCGTCCATACGCCCAACACGCGCGTCTTCGCCGGCAAGCGATCGCTCAGCGGCGCCGCGGGAGACATCAGTTGCGGCTGCGAGAAGTAGCCTGCGTAAGGATTGCGGTCGTACATGCGGACGTGGCCGGTGTCCGCCGAAAGAACCCGCGTCTGGGGATGCCTTGAGAGCCAGTCTGCCCAAGTGGTTAGCTCCAGCGGAAGCGGCTGGAGCGATTTCGCAGCGGCCGGACCGGTGACGCCTTGCGTCAGCAGTTGCGACCACAAGCTTTCGGGGCTTCCCTCCCGGTCATACATCAGCACGTTGCTGTTGTACAAGAGGCCCGAGACGCCGAACTCCCGCTCGCCCAGGGGCGTACGCCGGTCGAAGACGGCGGCGGAGTCGCACAGCGGACAGTAGGTGATCGCCACGGGCCGGTCTCCCACGCGATCGTTGACGATCTCGTGGTAGTTCAGGATCTTGAGCGGATACGCCCGCGCCGCATCGCCTTCGACATAACCGATCACGCGATCGTCCGGCCGCAGGTGCTCGGCCGCCGCGGCGTCGATCATGATTGGATCTGTCAGCGCCGGAATGCCGTCCTTCGGCGGCCCGCCCGGCAGGATTTGTTCCGTGGGAATGACTGCGGCGTCGAGGTTGAAGTCGCCCAGGGCGCCGATCTGTTGCAGGCTCAACGGTTGCGGCTCGTGGCGAGGCGCAAGCGACCGTTGCGACCACGCCGCGCGCCAAAAGACGCGATCTTCGTAGAGACGCCAGGCCGCGAAGACTGCGAACACGGACAGCACGCCCAGCCAAACCCGCACGCGACGGCTCCTTCGCGGCGCCGAGTCGGTCGCTTCTCGATTTGCCGCTGAGGACTGGGAGGGGGGCGTCGTGTGCTCGCGCATGGCTTGACCTGATCGCGCTTGAGATAGGAGACATGCTGAATCTAACTCCCCACGGCCCGCAAACTCT
>JAHWKS010000974.1 GCA_019347795.1 Planctomycetota bacterium
GGACCTGCCGCGGGAGCTGATCGAGGAGATCGACCGCCACTTCCTCGGCCTCGACCGCGGCCAGGAACCGCAGGAGCGCTGCCTGTGGTACGATCCACACACGCGCCGCTGCCGGCACTATGCATGGCGGCCGCAAGTCTGCCGCGACTATGAACTCGGCGGCCGGGCGTGTCTCGCCCTGCGCCGTCAGCACGTTTTTTAGACCAGTTCACGCTCGAATGCGCGTAGGACGGATTTTTAATCCGTCCGTCCATCCGCCCAAAGTCGCATAATTCTTAGGCAGCCATTCGGACGGATTGAAAATCCGTCCTACATTCCCGCGTGCCTCCAACCGTGATCCACTAAAATCCGCCTCTTAGGATCGCCGACGAAATAACTTCCGCACTTGTTATAAGGCTGGTTCAACAACGTAGTTCCATTGAGGTAGGTAGGCGTCGAAGTGGACGGGGTAGTTTTCCAAGAACCAGTCGCTAGCCTGCCGTTTGGTCGCGTAGGGTTTTGGCAGGACGTTCAGGGTCGTGCGGAGTCCCGTCTGCGTCTTGGTGCGGCGGATGAACTTTTTGACGATGTCCAAGGTTCGGAAGATCACTCCCTGGCAAGCCCGGGTCACGTGCGAGAACAGGCGATGTTCGATCGGGTTGTACTTCGAGCAATGCGGCGGGTAGTGCGCCACACGGATCGGCAAGCCGAGGCGGCCGGCCAGACGATAGAGCTCCTCCTTGAAGATGTGGTGCCGCGCATTGTTGCTGCCGCCGCAGTCGCACAGCAACAGAACCCGCCGGGCCCGCGTGTAGACTTTGCGGCCGTAGTCCCGCCACCACGTCCAGAAACTCTCGCAGGCAAACTCGCTCGTGTCGTGACTGAGCCCCAGCGTGATGTGGCCCACGTTCCGCTTCAGGTCGTACAGGCCGTGCGGAATCACCTTGCCAAGCGCGTGGGAGGGGAAGTCGTGGTCGAACGTCTCCACAACGCCGTTGGTGTAGCCGCTGCCGGGCCGGTGAAAATTCCCCACCAGTTCCTTCTTTTTCGTGTCCATGCTGATGACCGGATCGTCCGAATAGAAGTACTCCCACTTGAGTGCGGCGATCCGCTCGAACTGTTCGTTCCGCTGGGGGTCGCTGCCCATCGTCTGACGTTTCTGCGCCTGGCGGCGGGAGAACCCCAGCTCGCCGAGCAGCTCACCAACGACCTTGGTGCTGACGGGCGTGCCATAGGCCGCCAACTCCTCGGCGATCTCTCGTTGGGAGAGATAGGTCCAGATGAGATCCTCGCGCATCGGATCACCGGCCGTGTGGTCGCAGAGGACTTCGGTCAGGTTGCCTTCCAGGTCCGGCATCAAGACGGCGGCCCTTTTGCGCCCGCCCCTTTTTTTCGGACGCGGCCGGCGGCTTCGTCCTCAGGGAGTTCGGCAACATCGCCCCGGCCCTGCCGGATCGTGTTCGGGTGGCAGCCGAACAACGTGGCGATGTACTGCACACCGCCATGTCCGAGTTTGTCCGCCTCCACCGCCGCATAACGACGGCGGTCTTTCTCTGAGAGCGAATCGTAAAATGACTTCATCCGCCGTTCGATGTCTGCAGCATACCCTCGCATGAGAGGCGCCTCCGTGAATCCCAAGCCCGCTTTGTCTCCGTTCAGGTATTGTATCCGCCAGTTGAAGTTATTTCCTCATCGGTCCTAAGGACGACGCTCTTTTGTGCTGAACGTGAGGTGGACCAGAATCCGGGCGAGCGATTGCGGCATGTCCCCCCTCTGTTTAGAGCGCCCCGCTGGGGCTTATGATTCTACACGGCTCGTTACCCAGGGCTGCGCTTCGCTCCGCCCTGGGCTTTCATAGTTCGCCCCTTCGGGGCTTGTGATTTAATTGGATCTGTACTCTGAAGTTGGATTATTTCCGGTTGGGGCACGTTGAGAGCGGAGTCACCTCACTGTATATAGATGAACTCGTTGGCGCTGAATAGCGCTTGGCAGAAATCGATCAACGCCATGCGGTCCGCGTCGGCGCCGCCGGTGGATTGGTAATGCTCGCTCTGCCGTTTGAGGAAGGCCGCCGATAGTTCGACCTCGCGCTCGGTCGGATGGCGGCCGAAGGC
>JAHWKS010000164.1 GCA_019347795.1 Planctomycetota bacterium
CTCGTGCCCCAGTACGCCGAGCGGCGTAGTCGACAGCAGCACCGGCTTGCGGCACCGCTCCAGGAGCGGGTCGATCAGCTCCTCGAACTTGGAGCGGGTGATCGTCATCTGCAGGTGCTTGGGGCTGTTGTCCGAGCCAACCGCGATGAACGGCAGGTTGATGTCGGTCTCGGGACGGCTGGAGAGCTCCTTCTTCGCCTTCTCGCACGCCTCCTGGAGACGCTGCAGGGCCATCGGCTCCTTGCGGAGATCGATGCCTTGGTCCTTCTTGAACTCTGCGGCGACGTAGTTGATCAGCTCCTCGTCGAAGTCGTCGCCCCCCAGGTGCGTGTCGCCGTTGGTGGAGATCACCTGAAACACGGTCGCCTCGCCGCCGTCTCCCTCCGTGCCGGAGACTTCCAGCACCGAGACATCGAAGGTGCCGCCGCCAAGATCGAACACGACAATCTTCTCGTCCTTCTTCTTCTCCAGCCCGTAGGCCATGGCCGCGGCCGTCGGCTCGTTGATGATGCGGGCCACTTCCAGCCCCGCGATTTGGCCGGCGTCCTTCGTGGCCTGACGCTGCGAGTCGTTGAAGTAGGCCGGAACGGTGATGACGGCCTTGTTCACCTTATGCCCGAGGTAGGACTCAGCCGCCTCCTTCAGCTTGCGGAGCGTCTTGGCCGAGATCTCCTGCGGCGTGTAGTCTTTGCCGTCGATGTTGACCTGCACGTACTCGTTGGCTCCGCCGACCACCTTGTAGGGGACCATCTTCTCCTCGGTCTGGACCTCGCTGTGCCGGCGGCCCATGAACCGCTTGATCGAGTAGACGGTGCGGTGCGGGTTGGTGACCGCCTGCCGCTTGGCCGGCTCACCGACGAGCACCTCCCCCTTGTCGGTGAACGCCACAACGCTGGGGGTGAGCCGGTTTCCCTCCTGATTCGGGATAACCTTCACCTCGCCCCCTTCCATCACGGAGACCACCGAGTTGGTGGTCCCGAGGTCGATGCCGATGATTTTTTCGCCTTGCGCCATTTCTAAGTTCCTTGCTTGTTGGTTGCCCAAATGAAAGCCCGCCCCGCGGCTTCCCGTTAGTTTGATGAAGAGATTTGTGCGTTGACGGGTTGAATTCCCCAAAACTTATGCGAAAGTATCCCTTAGCAAAGCGGGCGCCAATGCTCGTTTTCCAATTTTCATGCGACGCAAGTATTTGAACCTAAAGAAGTTACAGAAAACATCCGAGGCTGACGTAGAATAGATTTGTGACGGCCGCGTATGCGCCGCGTCATTTTGGCAGTCTGGGTTCTCCTATGGCGAAACGCAAAAAGAAGACGACCCGCGGCGCCTCCCCCGCCGAGTTGCAAAAGAAGCTGGAGCAGGCCGACCGAGCGTTGGTCGAATCGCTCAATCAGCGGGCGAAGCTCCTCGTTCAATTAGCGTCCATTAAGAAGGAAAACACCGAGCCGCTTTGGGACGACCTCGCCGACCGGCGTCGGCTGGAGGAACTGGCGGAAAAGAGCGGGGGGCCGCTGCCGGCCGCATGCCTGCGGCGGGTCCTCCGGGAGCTTTTGAGCGGATCCCGATCGCTGGTGCGTCCGATTCGCGTCGCCTATCTCGGGCCGAAATACAGCTTCAGCCACCTGGCGGCGGTGGAGCGATTCGGCAGTTCGGCCGACCTGGTGCCGCTGGCGAACATCGCGGCGGTATTCGACGAGGTCAATCGCCGGAAGGTCGATTGCGGACTCGTGCCAATTGAAAACTCCACAGACGGCCGGGTCGTCGATACGCTCGGGATGTTCGCCCGACTGCCGGTGCGGATTTGCGGCGAAGTGCAGTTGCGGATCCATCACAATCTGTTGGGCAAGTCTCCCCAAGGCGAGGTGCGCGAGGTCTACAGCAAGCCGCAGGCATTATCGCAGTGCCGGCAGTGGCTGGCGCGGAACGTGCCGCAGGCCCGCACGGTCGAGATGACCAGCACCGCGGCGGCGGCCGAGCTGGCGGCCCAGCGGCCGGGCGCCGCGGCGATCGCCAGCCACGAGGCGGGCGTGAACTACGGGCTGGACGTGATCGCGGCCAACATCGAGGACAACCCGCACAACGTCACGCGCTTCGCGGTGATCGGCGGCGAGGCGCCCCCCCGCACCGGCCGCGACAAGACCTCGCTCATGTTCGAGCTGCCGCACAAGCCCGGCGCCCTGGCCGACGCGACGACGGTGTTCAAGAAGGCCAACTTGAACATGACGTGGATCGAGTCCTTTCCGATGCCGGCCACGAAGAGCGAGTACTTGTTCTTCGTCGAGGTGGAGGGGCATCCCAACGAGGCCCGCATGAAGAAGGCGCTCGACTCGTTGAAGCGAAAGACGGTCAAGCTGGATGTGCTCGGGGCATACGCTAAAAGCGAACCGGTGGATTAGCAGACACCGCCGACGACTTCCGGACTATCGATTCATCAAGCCTTTGGCCAATTCCTCGACAGTCACGTTGCCGTCGCCGTCTGCGTCTGTGCCGGGTTTGATGACGCTGGCGCTGACCTGCGACGCCTCGTCTTTGCCGAGATGGCCGTCTTTGTTCGTGTCATACTTGGCGACGATCCCCTTGGCGAAGCCGAGGTAGCGTGCGTCGATGCCGGATGCTTCGCCGGAAGCCGTCGGCTTTGGCTCCGTATACGTGCTCGGCGTCGTTGAAGAGGCAGCGCCGGTCGCTTCACTGGCCGAGGATGATGCAGGAACGCTTCCCGGCTGGAACCCTTCATCCACCGCCGCCAGGCACTCCTGGGGCGTGACCACGCCGTCGCCGTTGGCGTCCAGGGCCAGGAACTCTTTGACCTTCGACTCAGGCCATTCCGAGGCGTATTCGCTCATTCGCACTTGCCCGTCGGCGTTCACGTCGCTGCGGCTGTACCATTCGGGAAGCTCGCCGAATGTGCTGCTGATGCGCTCGAGGTTCGATTGGAAACGGTAGGTGCGGGTGTCGGCCGCCGTCGATGCGCCACGATCGGAATCGTCGTCGTCGCCCCGGCTGGAGTAGCGAGATGAGCCGCGGCGGTCCCGATCATCATCGTCATCGCGTCCGCCCCAGCGTGATCCTCCGCGGAAACTTCCGCCGAAACCGCCGCCGGGAGGTCCGCCGCCAAAGCCGCCGCGTCCGCGATCGTTTTCGTCGCGATCGCCGCCGCTCCCCCCGCCTCCCTGAAACCGCTCGGCGAACCACACTCCCATCTCCTCCTTGGTGATGCGGCCGTCGCGGTTCTTATCCGCGCCGGAAGGATCCGTCCGCATGTCGCCCCACTCGTCGCGATCCAAGACGCCGTTGCGATTCTTGTCGTATCGTCCGAGCACGCTGTTGACGATGCCTTCCATCCGCGAATCGAGACCGCCCGAGCGGCTGGAGGACGAGGACCCTAACCCCGACGTGCTCCGGGAACTGGACGATGAGCGGGAGCCGGACGATGAGCGGGAGTTGGACGACCCGGACGATCGCGACTGATCGCGCTCCGCTCGCTCCCGTTCCTCCTCCTTCCGCCGATCGGCGTAACGCAGCGCCAGCTCGTCGCGAGAGAGCCGGCCGTCGCCGTTGCGGTCGTAGCTGAAGGGCTGGCCGCTCCAGCGTCCCCGGGCCATCTCCTCTTTGTCGAGGAAGCCGTCCCGGTTGCGATCGTATCGCTCCAGGCGTTCGTCCGCCTCCTTGCGATCATCGTTGGTGGCGGCGGCTAGCAGCCCCGCGATTTCCCCGAATCCCGGCGCCAGCGGCAACTCCTCTGTCGCGAAACCCGGAACGAGGCTGGGATTCGTGAGGTCCGGCTCGCCGCCGCGACCTCGGCGCCGATCCCGATCCCGATCGTTGTCATCATCGTCCCGGCCCCGCTGCATGGCTGCGGCCAGCCGGCTGATGGGAATCGGCTGAGAGAGGTTGATCGATCGATCCCGCTCGGCGATCCGCTGCAGGAACCCCCGCATGCGATCAGAGATCTCGCTTGGCTCCAGCATCCCGTTGCCGTTCTGATCCATCCGCGAGAGAAAACTCTCCGGTCCGCTGAACTGCGCCAGCGCGGCGCCGGGCAGCACAAAGGATGCGGCCGCGAGCAGGCACACGCTCCACGTGTCGCGACGCAGGTGGTCTTGTCGTGCGATCATCGGGTCACCCTCCTTCTCGCAAACCAGGGTCACGCCGCGACTTTTTGCGCTGCACTCCCACGTCGATTATCGCCCACCTCGGCAGAAAATCCAACGGGCAGGTTCCCGCAAGGCGATCTTCCCCCCTGAATAGAACCCCAATTCGAGCAGCAAGTGTCGCCTTCACGGGCGCGGAAAAAGGTTTCGCGCCACGCCGATTTTTCTCATAATACGATGCAGCCGCGTCATGTGCGAACGCCGCCGCTGGCACGTGACTTGCTGCCATAGGATCAGGGGGAAGTTGTGGGGCTTCACAAGCGACGATCGGCCGGCGTGCATCAGAAAGGTGGGAGAACATGGCAGACTCGCTTCGCGTGGAACAAGGCGAAGAGTGCGTCGTGGGCGTCTTCGAGGATTTCTCGCTTGCCCGCGACGCCGTGCTGGCGCTGGGTCAGTCGGGGTTCGCCAAGGAGCGCATCTCCCTGGTGGCGGCCGACGTTCATGAGCACCCGGACGTGCAGCAGATCCTTCAGTACGGCGATCAAACCACCAAAGACGCCGCCAAGGGCGCTGGCGTAGGAGGGCTGGTCGGCCTGCTGGTGGGCGGCACGGCGCTCACGATCAGCGGGTTGGGCCCCGTGTTCGCCGCCGGCTACATCGCCAGCACACTCACAGGCGCTATCGCCGGCGCGTTTCTCGGCGCCTTGTCGGGGTGGGGCGTCCACAAGGACCACATCGCCGAGTACGAGGAGTTGGTGAAGGAAGGTAAGACCCTCGTCATGTATCACGGCCCGCCCCGCGAAACGGCCGATGCCGAGCGGGTCCTGCAGCGTTCGCAGGCGAAGGGGGTCCACCTGCACGCCGCCGCAGCCGACGAAAGCCCCGAAGTGGATGACCGGCCGAGGAAGTGACTGCGTCGGCCATTCCCGGACGAAAGGAGAACGTGATGACCACGGCAAATCCACAACTGGCCGAGGCGCTGGAGACGTTGGAGCAGCGTCTGGAGACGCCCATCGTCCCCGGCGAGCTGCGCGACTGGATCGAGGAAGCCGCCGAGGCGGCGGACCGCGTCGAAACGCTGCTCAAGAGCCAACTGAACGACACGCACGGCAAGCTCCTGGCGGAGATTCGCGAGCAGGACGAGGGGCTCGCGCCCCGCGTCGAGCAACTTCAAGAAGACGATGCGCGGCTTCGCGAGCAACTGGCCGAGGTCGTCCAAATCGCCCACGCCTTGCGAAACGCCGAGGACCGCGTCGAGCCGGACGAGCAACTCGCCTCCGAGGCGACAAGCGAACTTGTCGATAAGGGGCTCGAATTGGTCATCGCCGCCCGCAAGCAGGAGACTGCCATCGCCACCTGGTACGTGGAATCCTTCGAACGCGACCGCGGCGTGGTGGATTGACCTGTCGCAGAAGATAATGAGCCACGGATTGACACGGATCAAACACGGATAAAGACTGACATCCACTTCTTATCCGTGTGTCATCCGTGTCAATCCGTGGCTAATTTCTTCGAGAGCCGCGTTAGCCGTTCAAGGCGCTCCGCATGAAGATTGTGATTGCGTCCGATCACGCCGGTTTTCGTTACAAGGAGGCGATCAAGCGGCGACTGGCGGAGTTAGGCCACGAGGCGACCGACCTGGGGACCGATTCCGAGGCGCCGGTCGATTATCCCGACTTCATCCACCCGGCCGCGGCGGCGGTGGCTCGCGGCGACTTTGAGCGCGGCGTCGTGCTGGGCGGCTCGGGCAACGGCGAGGCGATCGCCGCCAACCGCCACCGCGGGGTGCGCTGCGCCTTGTGCTGGGACGTGGAGACGGCCCGCCTCGCCCGCCAGCACAACGACGCCAACATGATCTCCCTCGGCCAGCGGATGATCGACGAAGCCACGGCCCTGGCGATCGTCGAGACCTGGCTCACAACCGACTTTGAAGGCGGCCGCCACGAAAACCGCATCCGCAAGATCGACGCGGAGTGAGCGTGCAGCGTTGATTCAAAGCTGGTCCCCTTCCTCCTCATCATCAAAGGTCGGCTCCAAGACGTCGGGGATGGCCGGCGGGGGCGCCCAGTTGCTGCGTTCTGCGAAGACGGCGTCGTGCGGCTCTCCCTCGCCCGCGGTCGTTTCAAGCTGCGCCCGGATGTGCTGCACGACCGCGAGCAGGTCGGCGAAGGTGACCATCCCGTCTCGCGTCACGTCCGGGAAGGGCGGCCCCGTGGCGGGTGCGGGAGATGCCGTTCCGACGCTGCGCATATGCGCCACAATTTCCAAGAGGTCGTTGAGCGTAACCATGCCGCTGGCGTCCACGTCAAGTGGGTCATCCGCCATCGCGGGCAGTACGGTGATGTTGAACATCGCCGCGGGCGAGGCGCCCTCGCCGGGATCGGTCCCTCCGTTATCGCGCAGCACGACCGTGATCTCCGCGTCGCCGGTCTCGCCGGCCGCGGAGGCAAACGTCAGTTGGCCGTTCGCGTCGATCGCGGGGGGTTGAGAAAATAGCGCGGGATTGCTGTTGCCGGCGATCTCGAACGTCGGCGATTGATCCGCCTGTTCATTGGCGGGCCCCACAGAAACGTTCGTCGCCCAGTCGGGGAAGGAATGGATCTGCTCGACGTCGGCGCCCTCCACCGTGACGTCGGCGCCGGGCGTGAACGACGGCGCGTCGTTCACCGGCAGCACGTCGATGGTGAAGGACTGCTCGGCGGAGCTGGTCACGCCGTCGGTCAGATGCACGCCGATCGTCGCCTGGCCGAACTGATCGTCGGCCGGCGAGTAGGTGAGCACGCCTTCGGGCGAAATCTCGGGCGGCTGGGAAAACAACGCGGGATTGGAGTTGCTGAGCACCACAAAGCTCCACTCCCCTGGTGCGATGTCTGTGGCCCAGCCCGGTACGGTTTGAGCGCCGGCGTCCTCCGAAACCTGTTGGTCCGGCCCTTTGACGAAGGAAGGGAGCTCGCGAATGGTCCAGCCCAGATCGGCCAACATCGCCAGATCCAACTCGCTCAGCTCGTAACGCACGCCCGGCTGAAAGACGATGCCGTTCATGAGATCGGAAAGGAGATCGTCTCCCGGGCGACCTTCGGGGTTCCCCAGGTTGTAAAAGTTTTCGCCGCTCGCGTCGTCTGGACCAAGAGTCGTGAGCGGTACGTCGTCGCCATAGTCCGACATGGCGTTCGCGCCGGTGAAGTAGAGCGTGGGATTGAAAAAAAAGTCGAATTGCGTCAGCTCGTCGAAGGTCGATCGGAGCTTCATCCCCTCCTCGGGGAACTCGATGAAGAATTCGCCGTAGTCGTCGCCGGAGATCGCGCGGTAGCCGCTAAAGCCCAGAGTGTGAACCAGCTCGTGCAACGCCGCCGAAAGAAAATCGTCCTTGCCGGACGGCACGTTGGCGTCGCCCGACGGATCGAAGAACACCTCCGGCAAAAAGGTTTCGGTGTTGATCTCGACGAGAATGTCCGGCTCGTCGCCGTTGGGATCGTCGCCGCTGCGGGCCTCGGCGATCGTGCCGCTTTCGACCACGTGCCTGGTAGGCGCCATCGTCACGGTGGAAAACGTCGCGGCGAGGGCGCGGGCATACGGAATTGTGTTGTTGGGAACGACGCGAACCTCCAGCGAGCCTTCTCCCGCAAGGCGGCTGGTGAGCAACCGGCCGGCCGCCTCCAGCGTGCCTTGCAATGCGGGAAAGGGCTCAAAGTCGCCCTGCGGATCGTCCAGCATGAAATTGAACGGAATGCCTGCCAAGAGCGATCGCGTCTCGAGCGACTCGATCCCACGCAGCGTCCGGCATCGGCGTCGGTTCGTGGATGTATTCATGACGCAGCCGTTGGAATCGTAAAAGGGATGTTATGTCGGACGGTCGAACGTCTCGGCCGTTTAGAACGGGACGACGATCGTTTCCCCGGCGATTTCGAATGCGAGTTCATTGTCGTCGATCCTCAGGCCGATGCTGCCGTTGATGTCGGCGTCGAACAGCGGCGTAACCACCACGAGTTGCGCGTCCACGTTTGCATTCAGGCGCCCCAAGGGGCCCTGACCCACCCGCAGGATGGCGTTGGCGTCGATGTGCAGGTTGCCGCCGATGCCCCAGCTACGGTCGTCGTTGAAGGCGTGCGCCCAGACATCCAGGACCACGCTCAACTGGATCTGCGCGTTGGATTGGCTCAGCGACGCCGAGGCGAAAAAGTCGAACGCCAGGCCGAACTCCACATTCTTCAGGACGAACACGTCGGAATCGCTCGTGGCGCGGGCGCCGCCTGAAAGCGTGAGCACGCCGTTGTCGGAGATCGTCCCCCGCATCCGCGTCTGTTGCCCCAGGAAATTGGTTTGGCCCTCGATGGCCGCGCCGTGGTTGTTAGCGCGGAAGGAGGACGACCGGACCGCATCGCGGTACGTAGCATCGAAACGGAAGTCCGGACCGGTCTCCAGATTGGTCAGCGAAGCGGAGACCTCGAATTTGGGCGTTACCTGGCCCGTCGATGGGGGCGCGAGGAAATCCAGCGCCTCCAGCGGG
>JAHWKS010000165.1 GCA_019347795.1 Planctomycetota bacterium
ACCCCTCCTCGCGCAGGGCCTTGCAGGCCTGCGTGCCGGAGTAATCGAACTCGCACGCCTGCCCGATGACGATCGGGCCGGAGCCAATCAGCAGGATTTTTTTGATATCGTCGCGACGCGGCACCGCCGGCTCCCCTCTTGTGGTAATGACAGCATGACAAAATCTCCCGAGGTTATCACCCCCGCCGCGAGATTGGCAAGGGGCGGACTTCGGCGAGGAGACGCGGCGACTCGGCTTGCCCCTCGTGTCTCGGCGGCTTATCCTGAATACTTGTCCTGCCCTGCGTTTCTTCGCAATTTTCCCCACCCCGAGGCGCCTCTATGAACCGATTCGCCCTGGCTTCGACGTTGGTCTTGGCCGTTGTCGCGTTGCTGGCCGCCGGTGGATGCACTGGCGCCCCGTCCGACACGGCAGCCGCCAACGCAACGGCAACTAATTCGACCACCGTCGCCTGCACTGCCTGCGCAGCGTGCGGGTCTGATACGGCGTGTGAAGCGTGTGCGTCGGGGACCGCCTGCCCTGCATGCGCCGCCGCGGCGACGGAGCAAGTCGCGTTCGCCGGGGCGCCGCCCGCCGAAGATGGAGCGGCCGATGCGGAAAAATCCGCGACCGCCGCGCAAGCCAAGACTGCCGCGCAGCCCGCCTCGTCGGTGAAGGCCGGCCAGCGTGACTGGGCCTACTGGCGCGGCCCGCAGTACAACGGCGTCTCGTACGAAACGGGGCTCCCCGATGATTTTGATCCGGACGGCGGCGAGGGGAGCAACGTCTCCTGGAAGCGCGACGACGTGGGCGGCCGCTCCTCGCCGATCGTGATGAACGGCCGGTTCTACACGATCGTGCCCGATCAGCTCGGCACTCCCCGCGAGGGCGAGAAGGTGATCTGCCTCAATGCCGATACCGGCGAGACGCTGTGGGAGAACCGCTTCAACGTTTGGCTTTCCGACGTGCCGGCCGAGCGCGTGGGCTGGTCGTCCGTGGTGGGCGATCCGGAGACCGATCGGGTCTACGCCCTCGGCGTGGGCGGCTATTTCCAATGCATCGACGGCAAATCTGGCGAAACGCTCTGGGATGTGCCGATGCACGAGTTCTTTGGCTTGTTGACCACCTATGGCGGACGCACGAATTTCCCCCTCATCCATGAAGACCTGGTGATCATCAGCGGGATCGTGATCGGCTGGGGCGAGATGGCCAAGCCGAACCACCGCTTCATCGCCTTCGATAAGATGAACGGCGAGGTGGTCTGGTACAACGGCACCCGCGATCTGCCCGACGACACGACCTACAGCGCCCCAACAATCGCCGTCATCAACGGCCAAAAGATGCTCATTGCCGGGGCGGGGGACGGGGCCGCCTGGGCGTTCCAGCCGCGCACCGGCAAGCCGATCTGGTACTACAATATTTCGCGCCGCGGCGTGAACCTGCCGCCGCTTGTGGCGGGCGAGCGGGTTTATATGGGGCAAAGCGAAGAGAACACGGTCGGCACCACCATGGGCGCCGTGGCCGCCATCGATCCGACGCAGACGGGGAACATCACCGACTCCGGCCGCGTCTGGCAGCAGTTGGAGATCATGGTCGGCAAGTCGGCGCCGCTCTTGGTGGACGACCGGCTTTACGTCTTTGAGGACGGCGCCAAGCTGTACATCCTCGATCCGGACACGGGCGAGAAGCTCTTCCCCCGCAAGTCGCTGGGCACGGTGATGCGGGCCAGCCCGCTCTACGCCGACGGCAAGATTTACGCCCTGGAAGCCAACGGCCGCTGGTACATCATGCAGCCCGACGAGGACCAAGGGGTGGAGATCCTCAGCCGCGGCCGCTTCGACGGCGAGTGCCACGCGGCGCCGATCGCCGTGAACGGCAAGGTTTACCTCGTGACTACGACGGCGATCTACTGCCTGGAAGACACGAGCAAACAGCAGGGCTACAACGAGCCGCCGGCCGCGCCGGAAGAGGCGCCGGCTTCGCCGGACGAGGCGGTCGCGCACGTGCAGGTCATTCCCTGCGAATTGCTGGCGCCGCCCGACCGCACGCAGACGTTCAAGGTGCGGCTGTTTAACGACCGCGGACAACTGCTCCGAGTGGCCGACGCCAACGAGGTGAAGTACGAGTACGAAGGCGCGGGGACGGTTTCGCCCGACGGCGTGTTCCAGGCCTCGCCCGACGCGGCTCACAAAGCGGCTTATGTGAAGGCGAGCGTGGGGGATGTGAGCGGCGAATCACGGATCCGCGTCGTCCCGCCGCTGCCTTGGAAGTTTGACCTGGAGGGATTGTCCGAGCCGCCGGTCACGTGGGTCGGCGCCCGATACCGCCACGTGATTCGCAACGTGGACGGCTCGAACGTGATGGTCAAGATAACCACCATTCCCAAGGGGACGCGCAGCCGCTCATGGATGGGCCCCACCGACCTGCACGACTACACGGTGCAAGCCGAAGTCATGGGGGCCGAAGATGGGGGCAAGCTGCCGGAGATCGGCCTCATCGCCCAAGGCTACACGTTTGACATGCAGGGAGATTACCAGCGGCTGCAGATCCGCACCTGGGACGCCCAATTACGAATGGCCCGCGAAACCCCCTTCGCCTGGAAGCCGAACGTCTGGTATGTGATGAAGTTCCGGGCGTCCAATGAAGGGGGCAAGGCGGTGCTCCGCGGCAAGGTCTGGCCGAAGGGAGAAGAAGAGCCGGCCGAGTGGCTGCTCGAGGCCGCCGACGACGTGCCCAACGTCAAGGGCGCCCCCGGCCTGTACGGCAACGCCACCGACGCCGAGATCTTCATCGACAACATTACCGTGACGCCGAATGAGTCGTAACGCTCTAGCCAACTGGAAGCCCGAGGCGTCAGCGAGGGGAATTCACCGTCCAATTCTGCTTCCCCCTCGCTTACGCGCTTACGCGTCGGGTTACTTGAATACACGCCCCGCCCGGCGGCTTGGTCGGGCGAACAATAACCCACCCCATTCCACCACTACGGAGATCCTTCTCTCATGCGGTATCGACTATTCTTCGCCGCGGCGGCGCTGGCTGCCGTCTCAACGGCGGGGTGCTACAAACGCTCAGAGCCGGTGTCCATTGCTCCGAATCTCAACGATACGTTTGTCGGCGATCCGTCTTATAACGACACCTTCCCCGACACGCCTTTCGTCAACGACACGTTCGTCGATCCGGCGTTCGAGGCAGATGAGCCGCCGCCCGTCGAGGAGGAGCCCGCGGCCGACCTCCCGCAAACCGAACCAAGCGAAGACGCTCCGGCCGAAGATCCCGCGGCCGAGGCGCCCGCCGAAGATGCTTCGGCCGAGGCGAAACCCGCCGGCGGCGGCGACCCGCTGGCTGCGGTGGACCCCTCGGCGAATGCTCCGGTTGAGCCGGGCGACTGGCCGCAGTGGGGCGGCACCTCGTACCGGAATAACGTCCCCATCGCCGAGAACATCCCGACCGAGTGGGATATCGGCGGCTTCGACCGCAAGACGGGCGAATGGCAAAGCGAGGACGCGCAGAATATCAAGTGGGTCGCGAACCTCGGCAGCCAAAGCTACGGCAATCCGGTCGTCGCCGGCGGCAAGGTGTTTGTCGGCACGAACAACAGCCACGGCTATCTGCCGCGATATCCCGGCGACGTGGACTTAGGCTGCCTGATCGCCTTCGACGAGGAGAACGGCGAGTTCCTCTGGCAGCACTCCAGCGAGAAGCTCCCGACCGGCCGCGTCCACGACTGGCCGCTGCAAGGCATCTGCAGCGCTCCCTTGGTGGAAGGCGATCGGGCGTGGTTCACCTCCAGCCGCGGTCACGTGGTGTGCGTGGACGTGGAAGGGTTCTACGACGGCGAGGACGACGGTCCCGTGCAGAACGAGCTGGCCCGGCAGTTCGACATCGAGAGCCCCGACGCCGCCGCGGATGCGCTCGCCGAGGGGAAGCTGAACGACGAGTTCACCGCCAGCCTGGAGCGCACCGAGAACGCCATCGAAGGCGAACCGCAGGTCAAGACCGAAGAAGAGGGCCGCCGCTGGTCGATCGTCGCCACGGTGGACGGTAAAGAGCGGCAGTTGATCGCCCGCCGCGAAGGTCCGCGCCTGGCCGTCTACAAGATCACCACTCCGGATGACAAGCACGAGGCGGATGTGATCTGGAGCTTCGACATGATGAAGCAGCTCGGCGTCTCGCAGCACAACATGGCCAGTTGCTCTCCCACGTCGCACGGCGACCTGCTGTTCATCAACACCTCGAACGGCCTGGACGAGACGCACATCAACCTCCCCGCGCCCGACGCCCCCAGCTTCATCTGCATGGACAAGAACACGGGGGAGGTGTACTGGACAGATAAGTCGCCCGGGCAGAACATCCTGCACGGGCAGTGGTCTTCGCCCACGGTGGGCGTCTTGGGCGGCGCGCCGCAGGCTCTGTTCGCCGGCGGCGACGGCTGGCTCTACAGCTTCAAGGCCGACAAGGGGCAGGACGGCAAGCCGGAGCTGCTCTGGAAGTTCGATTGCAACCCGAAGATGTCGGTCTGGAAGATCGGCGGCGCCGGGACGCGGAACAACATTATCGCCACGCCCGTTATCTACGACGGCCTGGTGTATGTCGCCGTGGGGCAGGACCCCGAGCACGGCGAAGGGGAAGGGCACCTGTGGTGCATCGATCCAAACAAGCGCGGCGACGTCAGCCCGCAACTGGCCGTGAAGATCGAAGGTGGCGAGCGGAAGCCGATCCCCCATCGCCGCCTGCAGGCGGTGATCGAGGAGGACGGCGAGGCCGCGGTGGACAACCCCAACTCGGCGGTCATCTGGCACTACAGCAAGTTCGACTATAACGCCGACGACGAGATCGACTGGGAAGAAGAGATGCACCGGAGCTGCGGCACCGTGGCCATCAAGGACGACGTCCTCTACATCTCCGACTTCAGCGGCCTCTTGCACTGCCTGGACGCCAAGACCGGCAAGGGACACTGGACGTACGACATGCTTGCCGCCTCCTGGGGTTCGCCCCTCATCGTGGACGGGCACGTCTACGTGGGCGACGAGGACGGCGACGTCTGCATCTTCGAGCACTCCAAGGAGCCGCAGGAAGAGCCGCTCGTGGAGATCAACATGGGCAACTCGGTGTACAGCACCCCGATCGTCGCCAACGGCGTGCTCTACATCGCCAACCGCACCCACCTGTTCGCGATTCAGGAGCAAAGCAAGTCGGCCGAGTAGATATCGAAGCCCGACGCGTAAGCGAGAGGACGCTACGTTGGACGGTGTTTCCCCCTCGCTGACGCTTCGGGCTACCAAACGGCCGGCGTCGCAAGCTGCGGTGCCGGCTGAATCGGTGCTTCTCCCGATGGCAAAGAACGCCCGTCCGTGGGAGTTTCAGCGGCGTTTACGCCGCTTCGCCGCGCAGCGGTCTTAGGCCCGTGCTTTAGCACGGGTCAGCGACATGGGCAGGCGACGAGCTAGCCCGACGTAAACGTCGGGCCGAGTACCGCCTGCGGCGGGAAAGAGCCATGAATGGCCCTGTGTGGCTACGGGGGGTCCGACAATTTCTCCACAGTTTCTCTTGCATCGGCGGGGGCGGCCCGCTATTCTTCGCGGCCCGAGGTGGGGCTGACTCCAAACTCCTGGGGACGATGCGGGCCGGGACCGTTCTTGCCGTACTGCTTGCCGCCGGCGCTGTCGGACTGGGCGGATGCGCACAGTTCGACGCCGCGGGCGATGCGCCGCGTCACCCGTTGTCGCTGACTTCGCTGCTTCTGGGGGCGCCGGCTGACGAGTCCCAGGAGACGATTGCTGAGACGACTTCTCCGCCGCCGGCCGCGCCCGCGCCGGTCCCGCCGCTTCCTCCCGCGCCGAGCGGGGTGCAAGTCGCCTCGTCCGCTGTCCCGACCAAGGAAGAGCTGCTCGCGACGCTGAAAGCGCGTCCCGACGTGGACCCCGCGGAGCTGGCACGCTGGGAGCGCATCGTGCAGACGACGCCCGAGGTCGATTGGCCCGTGGTGGCGCTGCAGCTTCAGGCGGTGTTGAATTACAAGGAGTTTCAGGCGAAGCAGGCGCCTGGGACCGGGGGTCAGGAGTCGGGGGTCCGTAACCAGGAGTCAGGGGTCAGGGGTCAGGAGTCAGAGGCGTCAAAGGGGGAGGCGCAGGAAGCCGCGGAAAGCAACGCAAAGCCAAAACGTCCGGAAGCGAAAATGCCGGAGGAGGCGCCGGCGGATGAGGTCGCCGCGGATTCGGAGATCGGAGCCAGCCCGGGCGTGTTGCCGCCGCCGTCGGAGGAGAAGCCGCCGCGGCCGGTGGAGGTCGCGTCCGCCTCGGAGAAGGCGCTTCCCGGTCAGTCGCCCCCGCCGGGCCAATGGCGCCTTCACCTGGAGCAGGCGATCGAAGCGCTGGAGGCGGAATTGACGGCCGCGGTTCCCGATGAGCCGGCCGCGGTCGGAGAAGATGCAAATGAAGAAGACAGCTTCTCCCCCTCCGAGCGGAAGCGGGCGCTCGAGGAGGCGCATTTGCGGCTGCTGTACCTCGCGGCGAAGCGGCAGAGCGATGCGGCCCGCGGCGTCGAGCAGCTTCCACCGGCGGAGCGCGAGTTTTGGAAGCACCAGGTTCACGGCCTGGGCGTGTTCCTCGATGAGCAGGGGGCGCCGGTTGCCGACCGGCGGGCGCGGCTGGCCCTTCGAGAACTGCGGGAAGGGCTGCACCACCTGGCGGCGGCGAGCGGCCTCGACGTGCGAAACCTGGCGTTTTGCCCGCAGGTGTATGGCTTCGGCAACTTCGTCGAGTTCTCGCCCTACGAGTTCCGCGCGGGGCAGGAAGTGCTGCTGTACGCAGAGATCGACAACTTCACCGTCGAGTCCCGCCCGGACGGCTTCGAGACAGAGCTGCAGGGGAGCTACCAGATCTTCGATGCCGCCGGCCGCCGCGTCGCCGAGCACGTCTTCCCGCCCGAGAAGGAGCTGTGCCGCAATCGCCGCCGCGACTACTTCGTCCCCTACCGCGTCTACCTCCCCAAACGCATCGCGCCGGGCCAGTACACCCTGCAGCTCACGGTCGAAGACCTCAAAGGCCAGAAGTTCGGCCAGGCCCCGATCCGCTTCACCATCGTGCCGTAGTAGCCGGCGATGTTCCGTGGGAACGGAAGCCCGACGGTGAGCGAGGGGGACGCTTCGCGGCCACTCGGCCTGTTCCCTCGCTCGGGCTACCTTTCCGTGGAAATCTGGGAATCCTCTCCCACACGGCCAAGGGAAGAACGGGGCGTTGTGGCGCCGCCGCCGGCGTTTACCGGCGGGCGGTCTGCTCCGCGCCGCCGCCGGAGGTGAGCGTCTTCTCCAGATGCGCCGTGACGCGGGGAAAAGCGCGGAGGAAAGCCATTTGCTTGGGAGGATCGGAGCCGCCTCCCAGCACCAGGGCGAAGGCTTCGGCGTACGCCTCCTGCCGGCCCGCCGCGTCACCTTGAAGATAGTACGCCAATACTTCACGGTCGGCGCCGGCGATCGTTTGCAGGTCGCGGTGGTAAGCCTTCAGAAACTGCGGGTGCGATGAGTCGAAGCCGTACCGGCCTCCCGCAATGCGGTCGTAGGCATGCCCAACCTCGTGCCGCAACACGCCTTCGATGCGCGACGAGGAGACAATCTCTCCCTTCAGATTGCGGCGTCGCTCGGCCACCACCACCAGGCGTCGTTGCGGCATGTTCACCGCATCTGTGTGCTCCCAGGTGAGGCCGGTGGGCCAGCCGCGCGGCCGCTCTCCGACCAGGGACGGCGCCGCATCCACCACGAACTCCGCCATCTGCACCCGCCAGCCGGCTTCCCAGAGGGTCCGCCAGACATTGTCGGGAATGGTCGCGGAGGCCGCTTCGATGCGGCGGCGAAAGTCGTCGCTCACCGGCGAGGCGACATCCAGGGCCGCTGCCGACGGCGGCTCAAGCCACGACGGCGCCGGGAGGCTTAGTTCCGCGGCGAAGAGCAGCCACGCCGAGAGCATCCCCGACGCCGCCCACGCGGCAATCGCCAGAGAGCGAATCCGTCCGACCGCGAGCTTCCCTGCTCGTGCGTCGATCATCTGCGTCCTTGCCAGAGACTACCGCTGCGGAATTCGTGCAGAATATTTCGACCCGGGGAAATACCGGCTCCCGGTCACGGCGTCAAGACGAATCGCAAAGCGGCGAATCGCAAAGTGGCGCGACACCTACCCTGTGACTTTTAGAGGACAAGCTCTCCGTGTCGCGAAACAGCGGTGCGGAGAGCCGGCCTTGGCGAGCGATAGCGACATCGGGCGTGCGGGGTGAAGCACTCCCTTTTACCACTCCGCCGGATCGTCGCGATACCTTTCCAGCGCGGCCAATAGCGGGTCGATCGTCTGCGCTTGGATTTGATGTGGAGGATTCCAGGAAACCCAGCGATAGCCGTCGTGCTCGCTGGTGATGATCTTCACGTCCCGCACCAGCCGGGCGAGGAAGATCACCAGCGTCTTGGGGACGATTCGCCCGCCCAGCCGCTTTTCCCGCACGGGGTACTGCAGCACGAAGCGGAAGTCGGGATCGATCTCCACGTCCGCCGCCGTGATGCCCGTCTCTTCCACTAACTCCCGCAGGGCGCACTCCAGGTCGCTCTCGCCGGTATCGACGTGCCCCTT
>JAHWKS010000166.1 GCA_019347795.1 Planctomycetota bacterium
GTGTTCACGCCCGCGATCTTGGCCAGCACCTCGACCACCTCCGGATGCCCCAGCGTCCGCCGCCGGTTGATGTTGCACCCCGGATTGGTGCGCTTGCGGTACTCGTCGATCACCTTGCGGGCGGCGATTGTGGCCATCAGCTTCACGAGCTGACGCGGGTCGTGGATTTCCTCGATTCGCTCCGCCGGCATCTGGATCAGGGACTTCCAGGCCGACTGGACGAAGTCCTCCGAATCGAACATCGGCCGCAGCGAGTCGGCCAGCTTCTTCTGCACGACGGCCCGAATGTGAGGACCGTAGGTGTCGATCAACTCCTGAGCCGCGACGGAAGATCCGCCCCGCATCTCGGCCAAGAGCTGCTCCAACCGGCCGGGTCGTGTTTTTTCTGCCGCTACGGGTGTGTCCGCCTCTTGATGATCCGCGGCCGCAGTCATGATGGCCTCGAGGGGAAAGCTTGCGCCACGCGCACGGGGACGATCAGGGAAAATCACAACGCCAACGCGGGTCTCCTACAACTTGCGCAATTCATTCCATTTTCAGCGAGCATCCTACCGCACCGCCCCCAAAACCGCAAACGGTTTTGCAGACCTCTACTCCGGCGGCGATTTGCGCATGTCGAACTCGTGGCGCAGCAGGCCGTAGGCCACGAGGTCGTGGAAGCGGCACCACTTTTTGACGTGGTGGCGGAGGAGTCCCTCGCGGCGCATCCCGATCTTCTCCATCACCCGGCCTGAGGCGGCGTTGCCCACCAGGTAGTGCGCCACGATGCGGTGCAGGTCGTAGGCCTCGAAGGCGTAGCGGACGACCTCGCGGGCGGCCTCGGTGGCGTAGCCGTGGCTCCAGTAGGGGCGGGCGATCCAGTAGCCGAGCTCTCCCCGCTCATGCGAACGGTTGATCTCCACGCCCGCGGCGCCGATGAGCACCTCCTCGGCGGCGAGAACGATCGCAAACGCGACCCCTTTCCCCTCGGCGAAGCGCTCGGGATGCGTCTTGATCCAATCCTCGGCCATGCCCTCCTCGTACGGATGCGGGATCCGCAGCGTGGTGGCGGCCACGTCCCGATCTCCGGCCAGCTCCCGCACCCGCGGCGCGTCGGCCAGGGTGAAAGGACGAAGCACAAGCCGCTCGGTGCGAAGCTGCGGGATCGTGCGGTCGTCGGACATCGGGAACTTAGGAACTGTGAGTCAAAGCCGGGGGAGAGATCGACGACGGTCGGACGAGTTGGACGGGGAAGGAGTGATGGAGTATTGGAGTAATGGAGTGATGGGTAGGAGTCCCGGCGACTCGGGTACTCAGCCTCCTCCCCCATCACTCCATCACTCCATCACTCCATCACTCCAACACTCCAACACTCCATCACTCCAACACTCCATCACTCTTCGGCGGTCGGCGGTCGGTGTTTCTCGTAGAACTGCGTCAGATCGAAGCCTCCCTTCTGCTCGTCCTCGAGGAGCTTGATCCGCGTCTCCAGCCGTTCAATACGACGCGCCAATTGGGGAACAAGTTCGGGGGTCGGATCATGCTTCGGAGGGCGCGGCGCCTGCGGATACCCCAGTTGCCGCTGCAGTGCGGCGAACAGGTACAGCGGATCCTTGCGGCGGTTCGCCCATGCGATCCTCCCCTCGCGGGCGCCGAAGAGCACGGGCTTCTCGGGCTGATCGATCGCCTTTCCGCGGCGGGCGGCGTCCTGCAGGTAGAGCTCGCTCCGCACGTAGAGCATATCGGCGAAGTCGATCACGCCCACCTGCCGCCGCACCGTCAGGATCCACTCCTTCCAGTCTTCGTTGTAGATCGGGTCCTCGGCGATCGCCGCCAGCCCGCGGTCGTACCGCAGGCGATTGCGGCAGAGGACCTCGAACTGATAGAGAAAAATCCCCTGCCGCGTCACTTCCCTGGCCCGGTAGCCGGCCTCCTCGCGCAAGACGGCCATGGCGACCCGCATGTCGAACCGTCCCCGCTCCTCCTCCGCCTCGCGGACGATGTACGCCTGGAACGGCGTGAAGTAGTGCTTGATGCGGGCCATCGCCGGGGCAAAGACGCCGGCGTGCTTCATCTCGCTGAGCAGAAAGCTGATGGCCATCGGCAGCTTGGTGGTCGCCAGCACCTCCTGCCGAAGCTGCAGAAAGAGGTCCTGCATCGGCAGATTCTCCCGCAACCGCTCCCCAAGGATGCGGAAGAAGTACTCCTGCTCGACGTATTCCTCTCGCTCAAGCACGGATGAAAGCACGAAAGAGGAAGGACGAAGGACGAAGGACGAAAACCGACGAAGGGCGAGGAAGATTGGCTCGCGTCGATTCCTCCTATCATAGCGTGGCGGCTCAACCGGCACGATTCGACATCGGCTGCGACGCCTCAACTCCGAAAGGCGTGGTAGGCGGAGTAGATGTAGCGGAGGGGCCGTCCTCGGCGATCAGGTCTTGCCAGCCGCCGTGCGACCAGAGATGGCGGGTCTGGTCGTCAGCCAGCCCGGCGAATACGGCCGGCTCGATCGCCTCGACCATGCAGAAGAGGAGAATCGGACCGCGGACGGCGCGGTAGTTCGAGCAGTCGTGCGTGTTGATGAACCGCCGCACCAGGAGCGCCAGGTCGTCTTCCTGTCGGCGGTCGTGGGCGTAGTTCTCCTGGGCGTCGGACGAGCGGACAGGACTTCTGCGGCGCGACATTGAGTACGGTGCGGCGGCGTGCTAGATTCGATCCACCGGTTTGCGGTTGCCTCCGTTAACTATATCTTTATGGACTTCCACTCCCAAACGGGTTCGGCGGCGCCGCTCTCGACTTCAACGGGGCTGCTTGAGGGCGCCAAAGGGCATGACCCGGAAAGCTGGCGCCGGCTGACGCACATCTACGGACCGCTGGTCTATCGCTGGATCCGCCAGTGCGGTCTGCAAGCGGGCGATGCGGCCGATGTGGCCCAGGAGGTGTTCTGCGCCGTCTGGACCGGGCTGGAGAATTTTCGCAAGGAGCGCCCGGGCGACTCTTTCCGGGCGTGGCTGTGGACCATCACTCGCAACAAGATCCGCGATTACGGCCGGCGGCGGGCCGCGTCGCCGCCGCCCCCCGGCGGAGACGATGCCCAGCGGCGATTGGAGCAAATCCCGGAAGCCCCGCCCGACCAAAGCACCGCCGCTCCCGAGCGCGGCGCGGCCGGCGAGGCGATCCACCGCTGCGTCGAGCTGGTGCGAGCCGAGTTCGAGCCGCGCACCTGGCAGGCGTTCTGGCAGACGGCGGTGGAAGGCCGCACGGGCGCCGAGGCCGCCGAGGATCTGGGGATCAGCGTGGGGGCGGTCTACATGGCCAAGTCCCGCGTCCTGCGGCGGTTGCGCGAAGAGCTGGAAGGCCTGGTGGACTGATCTGCCCCGCCGCCGCGAGCGTCAGAAAAAAAGTCGTGTGAGGGTGTTTCGTTATTGGATATATGGTCCGCCAGACTGCCTCTGACAGATTGGAGTTCAGCCTTTAGGCTGTCCAGAGCACGCTAAAGCGTGAACTCCAACTTGTCGCTCGACTCCGGAAAAAAAACCACAGCCTGACCAGAGGTTTCCCCATGATCCGCACCACCTGTCCCGGCCGCGATGATTTGCTCTCCTTCAGCCTGGGAAAACTGCCGGACGACGCGTCGGACCAGGTCGCCCGGCACCTTGATGACTGTCCCGAGTGCCGCACGGCCATTGAGACCCTCAGCGACGCGGGGGACACGGTGGCCGTCTCGCTCCGGGGCACGGTTCGCGAAAACGTCTTCGCCGAAGAGCCGGAGTGGCGGCAGGCGTTGGCCTTCATTCAAGAGATCGGCCGCAGCGAAGCGTCCGTCGGGGCGTCCGGTCGCCCCCCGCTGGCGACCGTGCGCGACTATCGCCTGTTGGAAGAGATCGGCCACGGCGGGATGGGCACGGTCTACAAGGCCGAGCACGTGCGGCTGAAGCGGATCGTCGCGTTGAAACTCCTCCCGGAAAACCGCCTGAAAGAGGCGCACGCCGTGGCCCGTTTCGCCCGCGAGATGGAAGCGGTCGGCCGGCTGGAGCATCCGCACATCGTGCGAGCGATGGATGCCGGCGAGCACGACGGACTGCACTACCTGGTGATGGAGTTTGTGCCCGGCCTGGACCTTTCGCGGCTGGTGCACCGGCATGGGCCGCTTTCCGCGGCCGACGCCTGCGAGATCGCCCGGCAGGCGGCCGTCGGACTCCAGCACGCCCACGAGCACGGCCTGATCCATCGCGACGTGAAGCCGTCCAATCTGATGCTCACCCCCGCGGGCGAAGTGAAGATTCTCGATCTGGGACTCGCACTCTTTGGCGAGCGCCCCGACGCCGAGACCGAGCTGACCAATTCGGGGCAGCTCATGGGGACGGTCGACTACATGGCGCCCGAGCAGGCGGACGACAGCCACCTGGTAGACATTCGGGCCGACATCTACAGCCTGGGCGCCACGCTCTACAAGTTGCTCTGCGGCGCGGCCGCATTCGACGGCGCCAAATACCCCACGCCGATTCGCCGGATCGGCGCTCTCCTGACCCACAACCCGCAGCCGATCGCCGAGCGCCGCGACGACGTTCCTGTCGAACTCGCCGCCGTCGCGCATCGCATGCTGGCCCGCGACCCGAACGACCGGTTCTCCACGCCGGCCGAAGTCGCGGCGGCGTTGGCGCCGTGGACCGCGGGCGCCGATTTGCCCGGGCTGGTGGAGCGCGCGTCGCTCGGCTCGCCGCTCAGCCCGACCGTCGCCGCCGGCAGCACGGAGGACATGTCGCGGTCGCTCTTGGACGATACGGAAGCGCCCGCCGTCCCCGCGCCGCCGCCGACGGCCGCCCCCACCGCGTCGCTGCCATTGTGGCACGGCTCTCCGAGCCGTGATTCCACGACACGGAGTGTCGTGCCACTTTCAGTCCGTCCGCGGCGTTTTGTTCTCACGGCCGCCGCCGCGGCGCTGGCCCTGTTGGGCGTGCTGGCCGCCGGCGCCTTCGCCGTGCGGATCGCCACCGACAAGGGAGAGCTAGTGATCGAAAGCACGGAGCCCGGCGTCGAGGTGACCATCCGCCGCCACGACGGCCAATCGCGCGACCTGGAGCTAAGCCAAGGCCGCAATGAGACGACCATCCGCTCGGGCGAGTACGAGGTCATCCTCAAAGGCGCCGACACCGACGGCCTCCGAGTGGAGAATAACCGCTTTACCCTCACCCGCGGCGCCGAAGCGGTCGTGCGGATTTACAGCGCCGTGGCCGGAAGCGAGCATCCGGATAAGGCGAACGGCACGCGTCGGCCTACCGGGGACGCCGTGGCGAATGAGCCCTCTAGCGCACCGCGCTGGCAGCCCACGCCCGAGCAGCAGGCGTTCTTCGACCGCGTGGCGAAGTTGCCGGCGGAGGAGCAGGTGGCGGCGGTGCGCGGGATGCTGATGGAGGTCAACCCCGGCTTTGACGGGAAAGTCGAACACGAGATCGAGGCTGGACATGTCGTCGAGATCAAATTCCTGACGGACCAGGTGACCGAGATCTGGCCCGTGCGGGCGCTGGCGAAGCTGGAATCGCTCTGGGGCAACGGAACGCCTGAGAGGAAGGGTCACCTGTCGGACCTCAGGCCGCTGGCCGGCATGCCGCTGCGTCGGCTGGAGCTTTCCGATACACGTGTGAGGGACCTGTCGCCGCTCGCGGGCATGCCACTGACGTCGGTCGTCTTCGTGCGCACGCCGATTGCCGACCTCTCGCCGTTGGCGGGAATGGCACTAACGCATCTAGACTGCGGCCACACTCGGGTGTCGGACCTGTCGCCGCTACGGGGAATGCCTCTGCAAGAGCTTTCTCTCATCCGGTGTCGGATCAGCGACGACGACCTTGCGCTGCTCCAAGACCGGACGGAACTGACGAAGCTGAATCTGCACGACAGCACGGGCTTCTCCGAGGAGGCCCTTCGACGCTGCCTGCCCCGCCTCACGAGGCTGCGGGAGCTCCAGTTGAACGGTACGGTGGTCAGCGACCGTACGATCGCGTCGTTGACGGCGCTGCCGCTCGTGCATCTGGGGGTGCACCATAAAGAGGTTTCAGACGAGAGCATCGGGCCCTTGAGCACCATGCGGACACTCAAGGAGCTGTATCTATGGGGGACGGCGGTCACTTCGCAGGGTGTCGAGGCCCTGCGACGCGCGCTGCCGGACTGCCGCATCGACTGGCCGCCGGCGCCGGCGGGGACGTGGCAGCCCACGCCCGAGCAGCAGGCGTTCTTCGACGGCGTGGCGAAGCTGCCGGCGGAGGAGCAGGTGGAGGCGGTCCGCGCGAAGCTGATGGAGGTCAACCCGGAGTTCGACGGGAAAGTCGAACATCGGATCGTCCACAAGCACGTGACCGAGTTGCGTTTCCTCATGGAAAACGTGACCGAAATCTGGCCCGTGCGGGCGCTGGCGAAGCTGCAATCGCTGGGGTACAGCGGCGCGTACGGCCAGGGGCGGTTGTCGGACTTGGAACCTCTCGCGGGGATGCCGCTGTCAGAACTGTACCTTCACGGTACTCGCGTGAGCGACCTCTCGCCGCTGAAGGGGATGCCCCTGACCAGGTTGGGGCTCCACGACACGCAGGTGAGCGACTTTTCGCCGCTGCAGGGGATGCCGCTGATAGGGCTCGAACTCCACCAGACTCAGGTGAGCGACCTCTCGCCGCTGGAGGGGATGCCGCTGACGTACTTGAACCTCGGTTCCACTCAGGTGAGCGACCTTTCGCCGCTGAAGGGAATGCCGCTGAAGTTTCTGGATTGCAACCATACACACGTCTCCGATCTCTCACCGCTCAAAGGCATGCCGCTGACCTCGCTGAGTCTCCACTCGACGCCCGTCTCGGATCTCTCACCGCTCAAGGGCATGCCTCTGACCTCGCTGGATATCACCGTGACGCGTGTTGCGGACCTGACGGCCTTGCAGGATTTGCCGCTGACGAGCCTGTGGTGCGCGGACACTCGGATCTCCGACCTGTCACCGCTGGCGGGGATGCCGCTGTCGATCCTGCACTGCGAAAACACCCGGATCTCCGATCTGTCGCCGCTCAAGGGAATGCCGCTGTGGAGCCTGCACTTCGAAAACACCCAGGTTTCCGATCTGTCGCCGCTCAAGGGAATACCGCTGACAAACTTGAATTGTTCCGGGACTGGCGTTTCCGATCTCTCGCCGCTGGCGGGAATGCCACTGACGCGTCTGGTCTGTTACAGGACCGACGTGTCGGATCTCTCGCCGCTCCAGGACATGCCGCTGACGCAGTTGAGCTGTGAGGGGACCGATGTGTCCGACCTCTCGCCATTGGCCGGTGCTCCCCTGCAAGCGCTGAACATTACGCGAACACGGGTCCGCGATCTGTCCCCGTTGCGCGGGGCCGCGTCCCTGACGATCCTGGATTGCTGGGGTCTGGACGGGGATCTCGACTTTTCCGTGCTGAAGCCGCTCCCAATTGAGCAGTTCCGCTTTGGCTTCCGGATGTTTCATCAACCCGATGAGATTCTGGTCCGCTCGCTGGCGCCAGAGGAGATTGCCAGTGGTCACTATCACTCCACGTTACACCCGACCGACGTGTTCTTGAAAGACGTGGAGCGGCGCCGGAAAGAATCCAGCGCTTTCGTCGAGGAGCTGAAGGACCTTCCCCCCGAGAAACAGCTCGAAAGGGTCCGTGAGCGACTGGTGGAGGTGAATCCGGGATCCGGCAGCCTCGGCGCGAAGATCGAAGAGGGGGCCGTCGCCGCCATCACGCTGCCGGCCGCCAGTATCACCGACATCACACCCTTGCGGGCGTTGAGCGGTCTGCGACGGCTGACGATCACCGACGCCCACGCGGATCTCTACGATCTCTCGCCGCTCAACAGCCTGCCGTTGGAGGAGCTCTCCTGCCCGGAGCACCTCGTCCGCTGGAACCGCGACCTGCTGCGTGAGATGCCGACGCTCAAAACCATCAACGGCCGGCCGGTGGAAGAGGCGCTGGCCGCGCCGAGCGATGCGAGACCATAAAGGGGCAAGGACGTACATCCTCCCGTACAACAGGCGGGGCGGCTGTTGTTACGGCTCCATCCAGGCGAGGGTTACGTCGCCGGCGATGTTGTCGAGGGTGGACTCGAACTCGTCCTCAGGTTCCGGCTCAGGCTCGCCTTGGGGGAGGCCGCCGGCGCCTTGCTGGGCGAGGATCGTCTGGATCACGCGGAGCACGTCGTTCAGGTCCACCAGGCCGTTGCCGTTCACATCCAGAAACGGCGGCGGGGGGGGCGGGTTGGTGACCGGCCCTAAGGCGTGGATGCCGTTGGCCCGCAGGTCGCTGACGATCAGCAGCACGTCCATCAGCTCCACGAAGCCGTTGGCGTCCACGTCTTCGGGATTGGCCAGATTCGTGTGCCCCGTGGCGGGAATCCCGGCCCCGCTCTGCACGAGGACCTGATAATCTTCCACCTCGCCGGAGGGCGCCGGACCGGTCGGACCCAGGCCGGCCTGGTTGCTGAAGCGGAAGCGGGTGATGACCGGACCGTTAGCCAGCCCCGCGGGAGTTTGCACGACCAGCGGGTTGTCGCCGGCCTCCAGCGCCACGTTCTGGAAGACGTGGTCGGCGGCGGTGAAGACGCCGTCGCGGTTGAAGT
>JAHWKS010000167.1 GCA_019347795.1 Planctomycetota bacterium
CCGAAACGCAGATCGGTCCGCTCGCCCGCGAGGATCTCCGCGACGCCCTGCACGACCAGGTCGAGCGGTCGGTCCAGGCGGGCGCCAAGCTTCTTCTCGGCGGGAAGCCGGTCGAACGTCCCGGCTATTACTACGAGCCGACGGTGCTTGCCGACGTGACGCCGGGGATGGCGGCCTTCGATGAGGAAACGTTCGGGCCCGTGGCGGCGGTGATCCGCGCTCGCGACGCGGACCACGCGGTCGAGTTGGCCAATCACTCCACGTTCGGCCTGGGCGCCAGCCTTCACACGAACAACGGCGAACTGGCGCAGGAACTGGCCGGCAAGATTGAGGCGGGGTTCGTTGCGATCAACGACATCGTCAAGTCCGACCCCCGCCTCCCCTTCGGCGGAGTGAAGAACTCCGGCTACGGCCGCGAACTGGCGGACGTGGGCATCCGCGAGTTCGTGAACATCAAGTCGGTAAGCATTGCGTAGAACAAGCGGCTCGCCCGCACTACGGCGCCTCCATCCGCGCGATCGCCTTCTTCGCCGCCTCTTGCACTCTCTGGCTCTTGTCGTTGAGCGCTTGCTTGAGAGCGGGGAGTGCGGCTTTTGCGTACGCTCCCAACTCGCCGAGCGTGGAGGCCGCCTCGACGCGGATCACCTCGCGGTCGGACTGCAGCGATTCGATGAGAATCGGCACGCCGATCTCCGCCACGGCCGGCTGACCCGGATCGATGCGGGCCATCGCCCAGATGCTGGCGATTTGCAGAAATGTGTCTTCGCTATTAAGGTTGTTCAGCAATTCGTTATAGCCGGCCCGGCCCTGCTCCCCCATGCTCCCCAGCGCGTAGATCGCACTGTATTTGACCTGATCGTTCTCCGCCGAGAGGGAGTTCACCAACTCCGGCGCCGCCGCTTCGGCCGCGGGGCCGATCGCCGCCAGGGCGAACTGCACTTCCCGGCGAACGGCGGGGTCGTCCGTCGATTCCAACACCGCCGTCAACGCCGGGACCGCCTCGGCGGCGTCCGGGCCGATCCTCTTCAGAACTCGCACCGCGTACATGCGGAGATTCTCATTCTTCAAGCCGCGGACGACGTGGGGGACAGCTTTGGGTCCCAGCAGCGCTAGTGCGTGCACCGCGTCCGTCGCCACGTGCGGCGGCGCCTCCTCCAGAGCGTCCACCAGCGCCTCGGCGGTGACTTCCGAGCCGAGGTCCGATTCTGCGAGCGCCTTCGCGGCGGCGGCTTGAACGTTGGGATTCTCCGATTGGAGGCCCGCGACGATGAGCTTGCTGGCCCGCTCGGCGATCTGCGGATCATCCGGATGAGATTTCGCCAGCGCCCACGCCGCCAGCATCGCCAGGAGCGGGTCTTCATGCTGCGAGGCGGCTTGCAGGGCCGCATCTCCTTGGGGTCCGCCGCCGATCTTTCCCAGCGCGAAGGCGGCGGCGTAACGGACGCCGGTCATCGGGTCGTTCTGCAAGAGCGCGATCACGTGCTTCGCCGCCGGTTGGGCATCATTGCCGACGGCCCCCAGGGCCAACAACGCTTGCATCCGCACCTCGGGCTCCTCATGCGAGAGCAGCTTCGTGAGGGCGGGGACAGCGGTCTTGGCTTTCGGCCCAAGCTCCTCCAGCGCCAGCGCCGCCCAGTACGCGGCCTTGGGGCTCTCCAGCGATTTGACCAGGAGCGGCACAGCCGACTCGCCGCGGTCGGCCAGCGTGCGTAGCGACGCCACGGCGATCCGCGGATCGGCGTCCTCCAGCGCCTGCACCAGAAGCGGCGTCACCACCTGCGGGTCGGGCCGCAAGGCGAAGAGCGCGTCGAGCGCCGCCCGGCGGACGGTCGAGTTCTCATCGGTCAACTGCTTGACCAACGTCGGAACGGCGCCTTGAGCGGCCTCTCCGCCGATCCTTCCCAAAGCGAACGCGGCATAGGCCCGCACCTCGGGCGCCGGATCGTCCAAGACGGCGATGAGCGAGCCGGCGGCGTCGGCGGCCGCGGGACCGATGCGTCCCAGCGCCCGGGCCGCCCGCCAGCGCACTTCCAATGCATGGTCCTCGGAGAGCGCCTCCGTCAGCGCCGGCACGGCGATTTCCGGGTCAACGCGGACCAATTGATCGGCGGCGGCCGGGCCTTTCTGTTGATCGTGAAGCTGGGCGACCAGCGCTGCCGCGTCGCGGCTGGTGTCGGCGCTTTGCTGCGCCGCGGACTGCGCGTTCAGCGACAGCAGGATGGTGAAGACGCCCCCGCACGCCCAAAGGGCCAAACGAGTCATGAGATCGCTCCGATGAGAGTTTCGCCGTCCGTTTTCGTTTCACTCGATCATGCCGGCGCCGGTGGTCGCCGCCAGGCTTTGGAGAAAGTTCTTCGCCGCCACGTAATCCTCCGGATCGTACGCCGAGATATTCGACTTCAGCTTCGTCGCCAGCGCGCCCAGCGTGGCGCTCAGCGCCTGCCGCTCATCGACGCTCATCGAGACGGCGTCGCTAACCCGTGCGTGAATCAGCCGCTCGGATGTCTCCCGCAGGTCCGTGTACTCCGGCGCCAGGAGCAACGGAGGCCAACTGATCTCGCCGGAATAGGGATCGAGTTCGCTGGGGCTGAGCGGCTCGGGCGCCCGTTCCTCCGCGATGCGGAACAGTTGCTCGGAGGTCGGCCGCTGTCCGCGCCGTTCCTCGCGGTATTGCTCATTGAGCTGCTTCATTTCGAAGTACGTCTGCGTGTACTTCAGGCGATTATTGAAGTACATCGCCCGCGCCTGCTCGTAGTTCTTGGCGGCCTCGGAGGCCATCAACTCCGCGGCGCCGGCGGAGCGCACCACGTCCGCCATTCCCCGCGCGACGCCTTCGCTGTACGTCGAGGCATGGTCGTACCCCGATGCGTAAGTCGAGTAGGGGTAGTACGTGGCCGCGGAAGGCGCCGGGGCGGGGGCCACGGGCGGCTGGCCGGAGCTGTCGGCCGGCCAACTGGCGATTATGGCCGCCGCGAGGAGGACACCCATAAGCCGGCCGGCGGAGGAGAGATGCGGATTCATGTTAATTCCCCGCTTTTCGAGAACCCTGGGAGGCAATTCCGTCACTCAAACTGTGGCCGCAATGCTCGTTCCAATTCTCGAAAAATTCTTGGTCGGGAGTGATCTAAGAAACCCGAAGTCCCAGACGTTATGATGACGGTGCCGGTGCGCGCGGGAGTTTCTCCCTCTTCTCAAAACCATTTCCCCCGGCGCCTCGTCTTACTTGCGCAGGCATGAACGCGACGAACGTAGCCCCCCTGGCGGGTTCCGAGGAAGGCGCGGCGGCGGCCTCGTTGGAGGAGGCTTTTGCGCGCCACCAGAGCGAGCTGCTCGGGACCCTTTTTTACCTCGTGGGCAATCGGGAAGATGCGCGCGACGCCCTGCAAGAGGCCTTTGTGAAGTGCTGGCGGCATCGCAGCCAGGCGCCGGAGGTGCGGAACCTGAAGGCGTGGATCTTCCGCATCGCCCTGAACACCGGGCGCGACCTGCGGAAGGCCGCCTGGCGGAGACGGCGCCAGCCGATGCCTCAAGAGGAAACCATCCTCGCCTCCCGCGAAGAAGGGCCCCCAGACGCGGCCGATCGGCGCGAGCAGCAAGCGCGGATTCAAGCCGTGGTCCAGGAGCTTCGCGAGGAGGAGCGGGAGGTGTTTCTCTTGCGGCAAAACGGCGACCTGACGTATGAGGAAATCGCCGAGGCCTTAGACCTGCCCACGGGAACCGTGAAGACGCGCATGCGAATGGCCGTCGCCCGGCTTCGGGAAGCATTGGCGTAATCCGGGTTCCGACTCAAAACTACCACGTTGCCAAGAACCGGACGCTAGCGTCGCGGATGATTCTCCCATCAGCCGCGCGCCCTCGCTACGATAATCGAGATGTACCCTGATCGTGATCCGCTGGAGCAGCAGCTCTGGGAGCTGCTGTACGAGTTGCTCCCGGAAGAGGAGGCGGCGGCCCTGCGCGACCGCATCGCCGCCGAGCCGGATGTCGCGGCCGCGTATCAGCGCGTCGCCGGGCAGCGCGAGCTTGTGACGGAGTCGCTGCGGTGGCGCGGCGGCGATGTTCCGCTGCATCCGCCTTCCGAGAAAGACCATCGCCCGGCGCCCGCGTCCTCGGCGATCTCCGCAAGCGATGCTCCGGCGCTTGCCCGTAGCTCCGGCCGGCTGCCTCGCCTGATGCGGTCGCTGCAGGGATTGGCGTGCGCCGCCGCTGTCGCGATGTTGGCGGTAATCGGCTATGCCTGGCTGCGTCCCGGTTCGCTCCTTCATCGGGATGGACTGGCCGTGTGGAAGCAAGCGGCCGGCGATCACGTCCGCCTGATCGTGAGCGGACCCCGCGAAGCGTCTCCGGCGGGGGTGAGCCGATTCACGGTTACGACCGCGTCGCTGGAGAGCGTTCCGCGATCGGCGGAGATCACGTGGCGCTTCGCCGATCTGGACGGCGATACCCTCGCTCGCGGGCGTGCGAGAACCGGCGAGGATGGCGTTGCGGTCCTGGTGCCGCCGGATGCGGCGATGTCCGGCGGTCGGCTGGAGGTTGCGGCGCAGGGCGATGACGCGGCGCCGATCTCGGTTGCGTTTTCCGCGGCGCCGGCGAATCGCGAGATGAATCTGGCCCTAGGCAGGTCGGCCCCGCCGGCAGACAGGCTTCACTGGTTCTTTGCGGCGCCGGAAGGTTCTCCCTCGCCCGAGTTGGCGGCAGGTTTCGGCGGCAGCGCCGGCGCCGTCGCTCTGGATTTCGCCAAGGAACGGGCCGCGGGCGACGGAAAGGCGGTTGCGCTGGAGGCCGGCGACGGCGTCTTCGAGGCGGATGAGCCGGTGCAGGTTGAGGTGACCTCGAATCGTTCCGATGCTCCTCTTGTCGTGGCCGCGACCGCCGAGGGGGAATTGGTCGGGCAAGCCCCCGTGCTCTTCCCGCCCGAGGATCGCCGCGAGGGCGCGGCCTCCGCCACGGTTTCCATTCCGCTTGCCGATTCCGTCGCCGGCTGGGTTCACCTGAGGGCGTACGATTACTCCCGCGACCCTCCCGAGCCGCTGGCGGAGCAGTTGGTGTACCGCAGGCCGAGCCGCTGGCTGGACGTGATAATTGCGGAAGTCGGCGCCGCGGACGATGAGGCGGTCGGCTACGAGATCGAAATCACCGACGAGAAGGGGCAGCCCGTCGAGGCGACGCTGGAAGTGGCGGTGATCGAGTCGCCGGTTTCGGCCGATGACGGCATTGCGACGGCGCCGCTGGCGTTGTCCTATGCCGACCGTCCCAAGAACGGCGCCTTCACGGCCGAAGGGGAGGTCGTGGACAAGTACGACCGCCAGGTGGGCGTGACGCCGCAGATGTCAAGCAGTCGTGGACTGGAGCGGAAGTCGGCGGCCCCGAGCCCGCCGCAGGTGGCGGATAATCTGGCGGCGGTTTGGGCGCAGGCGGAAGCCGAGGTCGCCGCCTTGGAGCAGCGTCGCGAGGAGCTAGGCGAACTGCTGGGACGGCTGAGCTTGGGGGGCGGGGCCGTGTTGCTCATCGTTCTCTTGATGGGCGGGCTGCTTCGCATCGGCTTCGACGCCCGCCTCTGGACCCCGGCGCTGGCGGCGACGTTGCTCTTGCTCGGCATAGGCGGGGCACTTTCGGAAGGGCGTCCGGCCGTTGGGCGGCCCGAGCCTGTCGCCTTTCGAACTCCGACGTCCGACTCATCGCCGAGGGATGCAGAGGCCGCGACGCTCGGCGAGTCGCTTTATATAGCTCCCGCGGAGAGCGTCGCGGAGCGTGTCGAGTTGGCGGAGGCGGAGCCGATGCTGAACCTCGATAATTTGGCCCGTCTCGAGGCGCCGGAAGAACCGTCGCCAGGGTCCGGTTTCGCGGCGCCGAGTCCGGATGAGGCGTTTGCCCAGGAAAAACAGCAAGTCTCGCCCCCCTCCGTAGCGGCAGGACGAGGGCCTCCGGCGCCGGAGGCAGACGCGGCGCCCCCGCTCGACACCTTCTCGCTCCGCAGGCGCCGCGATGCATCGTCGAAAGACGACGACGGTTCGCGCCCGGAACAGATCGCCGAAGCGGATGCGACGGCGGGGCTGGCGTCGCGCGCCGCTCCAGCCCGCGGCCTGCAAGAAGCGGAGGAGTTGCGGCAGAAAGCAGAAGTCCAACTGGACCGCCGCTTCCGCTATTCTCTCGGCCCCCCCGCGCCTCGCAGCGCCGAGAATGCCGATTGGGGCATCCGCTACCAAAAGCAGCGGCTGACCACCAATGAGCGGGGGCGGGTCCTCGTGACCGTGCCGGAGGCCGGCACCACGGGACGTCGGCGTGTCATCGTGGAGGCCTTCAGCCCGGGCCGGGCCGGTCAGGCGGCCGTGGACTTCGACCATTAATCCGCAAATTTGCGAGTCTTTTGCTCGTATTTCGGGTTTATTAGTTTTAGCCAGACGCCTGAGCCGTGAAGTCCCTGTTACGGTCCCGACAAAGTTTGCCTCCGTTCCCTTGACCTTCGCTGGCGCCTCGCTACTATAAATTCGAGAAAAGGCAACGATTTTGTTATCCGGAACAGGCACAGGCGTTAAAATCCCTCGGGATCGGGCGCAGGGGAGAGGCGGCCGGCGCGACGCCGTATTCTTTTTCACAGGAAATGGAATGACTCGCGCAACCTCGGTCGAAGATTACAAATTGTACGGAAGCTTTGAAGCCGTTCGCAAAACGCTCCTGGACCCCAAGTTCGCGGACCGAAGAGAGCGGCCGTTGGCTTACTGGGCGCTCCCCAGCGATCGGCGGCTTCCGCTGGCGTTTCTCGGGCGGACGGTCGGCGATCTGCTGGAATCCCCCTTTGAGGAACTATGCGCGACCCCCGGGATAGGGCAAAAGAAGATCCAGTCGCTGGTGAAGCTTCTTCATCGGGCGACGAAAGACAAGCCGCCCGGCGCCCGTAGCGCCGGAGACGGCGATGCGACGAACGGCTCGAAAGCGAAGGGTCGCGAGCGCGAGAGCATTTCACCCCCCGAAGGCGGCTTCGATCCCGGCCTTGTTTCCGAGGCCCTCTGGGTTCAGTGGCGCGAAACGATCCGCCGGCTGCGCTTGGAGCACGACACGCTGGGACGCCTCGCGCCCTCTCTGGAAAGCCTTCCCACCGTCATCTGGCGCACGCCGCTCAAGTTCTATGCCGATAAATCGTTGGGGGAAATTCGCGAGCTGCGCACCCACGGCGAGAAGCGGGTGCGGGTGGTCCTGGAGGTGTTCTACGTCATCAACGCGATGCTCGCCGAGGCGTCCGCTAAGGATCACCTGGCCATTCGCCTGATGCCTCGATTCGCGGCCGACATCGAGTGCTGGCTGGACGAGGTCCATCATCATCGCGAGACGCCGCCCGAGCTGGGTGAAGTGCAGGAGCGGCTCGCGCGTCCCATCTTACGGCAAATCGAGATTGACGCCGGCGGGGCCGTCTTCGATCTCTCGGCCGGGCGGCTCAAAATGGCGGACGGGCCGCAAAGCGTGCGCGTCCAGTCGCGCCGGATGGGCGTGACCCGCGCCCGCATCTACCAACTGCTCGACGAGTGCAGTAAAGTAATGGCGGTCCGCTGGCCCGACGGGCGCGGCAAGCTTCGCAGCTTGGAAGAGAAGGTTCGCTCCGCGGGGGAAGCGGCGGAAATGTGCCGCGCCGTCCGCGAGTTGTGCTTTCCCGACAAGTACGAGCACCGCGACGAGGAAGCCAAGGGCGAGGGCTAGCGTTTCGTCAGGTTGCAGATTGGGATCAGGCCGGGCGCTATCCGCGATTTCCCCCTGGGGAGAACCGGACGCTAGCGCGTCGCGGCTGATTTTCCCACCTCCTTCCGGTGTGCCTAAGTGTCTCGTTCGCAGGCGAAGTACGGCGACGTCCAGTCGATTTACGACGACGATCACTCCACCGATCTGTTGGAGTTGTTCCTCGACCGGACGATGATCTACAGTTGCGCGTACTTTGAGCGCGACGATATGACGCTCGAGGAAGCGCAGATCGCGAAGCTCGATCTTTCGCTTCGCAAGTGCGACCTGCATCCGGGCCAGACGCTCTTGGAAATCGGCTGCGGCTACGGCGCCTGCGCCCAGCGGGCCGCCGAGGAGTACGGCGTGAACGTGATCGCCGTCACCCCTAGCGAGCGGCAGGCCCGGCATACGGCCGAGCGCGTGAAGCATCTCCGCCCCGGCGCCGGCCGCGTAGAGGTCCATCAGCAGGGCTGGGAGGAATGTCGCACGCCGGTGGATCGCATCATCAGCATCGGGGCCCTGGAGCATATCGGCTATCACAATTTTCCGCCGTTCTTCGCCCGCTGCTTCGAGCTGCTCCGCCCCGGCGGGAACTTTCTCTTACACTGCATCGTGCGGTACGGATTGGCGAACCTCCAGAAGCGGAACATCACCGTCACGTACGACGACGTGGAGTTCGCGAAGTTCATCGCCAAAGTGATCTTCCCCGGCGGCCGGCTCTCCGACCCCGACGTGATTTGCCAGTTCGCCCGCTGGGCCGGCTTCGAGGCGCTCCATACCGAGGCGCTGGGGTTGCACTACGCCCGCACGCTCGACCTCTGGGCCGAGAACCTCCGCCGCAACCGCGAGGCGGCGATCGCCCTGAAGGGC
>JAHWKS010000168.1 GCA_019347795.1 Planctomycetota bacterium
CCCCCCCCCCCCCCCCCCCCCCCCCGCCCCCCCCCCCCCCCCCCCCCCCCCCCGCAACCCCCCCCCGCCCCCGCCATAAAACGTCACCTGGACGCCCTTGCGGCCGGCGCGCTCACGCAGGAGGAGTTTGAAAAGCAGGTAACCATTCGCGTTGTCCCCCCGTAAACGCGGACCGAATGTCACCACCCGGCGCCGATGCGACGCAGCGCATCCTTCAGCGCGTCCAGCCGCCACACTTGCAGGCCGCGCTCTGCGGCGAAGTGGGCCGTCAGACGGGCCTGCGTGGGATGAAAGCGGAGCGTTGCGGCGCGGCCGTCGGCTTCGCGGAGGGTGAGGAGACGCTCAAACCCGTCTTCGCCGCGTCGCCAGAGTTGCACGTTCCCGGCGTCCGAGCCGACAGCAAGCAATTCCCCGCGACCGTCCAGGGTGAGCGACGCCACTCCACGTTGCTCGAGCGGCAAGAGATTCGCAACGATCCGACCTTTGGCCAAATCGATCAGGGCAACTCTGCCGCCATCGGTCCCAGCGGCGGCGAGGCGCTGGTCGCCGCTTACCGCCAGCGCCTGAATCCGTTTGGCCGGCGTCGTCCAGTACCTGGCGGGGCCGGTTTGGCCGGCGTCGATCATCATCACCATTCCGTTGTCCAAGCCGATTAGCGACCGTTCGCCCGCCGCCGCAAGACACTGGATGTTGTCGCGGCCGGTGAGGATATCCAGTCCCTGCGTGGTAAAGTCGCCGACGAACTTCAGCTCGCCCGCGAGACCCTCGGGGCCTACGTCCCACGCGGAGACGCGATTGTTTCCTTCCACCAGCCACAGCCGAGAGCCGTCGCGGGAGAACGCGCCCGCGATCGCGCTTCGTTGACCGTCGAGTTCCAGCGGCGCCGCCTCCGCGCCCGCGCGGGAATCGATCCCGAGGATCGATGCTCCCGGGATGACGCACAGCGCCTGGCCGGACGGATGAACCGCCCATTGCGGCGGCGCGGACTCTGGCCCGGCGGTCACGGCGCCCAACTCGGTTCGGACGCCCTCGCTCCAGTCGGCGAGCACAAGTTGCGATGGAACTTGGCCGCGAGCAGCGATGAACAGTCGATCCCCGCCGGCGGACCAGGCGAAACTTACGATTTCGCCCGCCTGAAGGGCGACGCAGTCCATCACGTCTCCGCCGCGGACGTCGAAGGCGATCGTCGAGCGGGCCGCCGGCGACGCCAGGCGGCGACCATCGGCGCTGAACGCCGGGAACGTCGTTTCCGACCCGGGCAAGGGAAGCGAGACAGCCAGCGAACCGTCGAGGAGGTCCCAAAGCTTAACCCCGTCCTCGTTGGCGCCGGAGGCGAGAAGCCGGCCCGTGGGATGAAACGAAAGGCGCCGAATCGAGCCGGCGTGACCGGTCCCCAGCCCGTCGTCCCGCAGGCGGAGGAAGATGCGATCGGATGACTCGTCCAGCACGTGCGGCGTTCCCGCGTCCTCGCTGGCGAGGAAACCGGCGGCGGGGCAGCCGGCGGCTTCGCCGCTCAACTCCGCCGAACTCGTCCGCACCACGGCCAGCGTCTGCCCGTCCAGCCAATGCGCTTCCGATCCCGTGGCGAACAGCAGGCGCTCATCTTCGCTGCGGGCAAGGTACACCACACCGGGCAGCTCGGCGACCGCCGCAGGTGCGCTCGGCCAGGAAGCAACAGGCCATCGCGAGACCGTGCACGTCGTGTTCGCATGACCTGCGCCGCGGACATTGCGGGAGACGGCGTACAACGATTCGCCGGCGGCGGAGAACAACAGATCATGAACCTCCACGTCGTCCGCGACCGGCTTCCATCCTTGAGGCTCCGGGGCCGGTTGTGAAAGGTCGAAGCGATGGATCCATCCGCTCCGCGTGCCGACCACCAGCCACCGGCCGTCCGGACTGAAGGCCAGCGATCGGCCGCCGTCGGTGCGTCCGCCGTTGAACAATTCCCACGTCACGTCGCGCGGATAAGCGAGCGTGCGCTCCTTCCCAGCGGCGAGATTCGCCAGCGTGACCGTGCCTGGATTAGTCCAGCCTGACTTGCTGGCGGCGACCGCCAGCGTCCGCCCGTCGGGACTGAACGCGACGCAATGGGCGACCTGACTCCGCGCGTACTCGCCGGATTGCCGCGCATCGACGGAGGTGAGACACGCCGCCGCCAGGCTGCGGACCTGCACCCGATCGAGCGCATCGGGCGCCAACTGCACTGCTTTCGCCAGTTGGTCCAGGCCGATCCACGTCCATCCCGGCGGCTGGTCCCGCCGCAGCGCTTCCACGTCTTTCACCAGGAGCGTCGCCGCCAGCCGCTCGGCCTCTTCCTTTTGCGACTCGGCCCGCTGCCGCTCTACGGCTTCATTTTGCCGTGCAATCGCCTCGCGGCTGCGGGCCGCCCCGACCCACACGGCCGACGCGGTGGAAACTACGGCGATCAGCACCAAGGCCGCGGCCCCCGCCAGCGTCCAGCTCCGGTGGCGCCGCATCCACCGCGCCGCCCGATGCACAAGCGGCTCGCGCCACGCCAGCACCGGCTCGTCGGCCAGCCAGCGATCCACTTCCTCGACCAGTTCCGCCGCCGAGCGATAGCGATCCTCCGGTTTCACCGCCATCGCCTTGAGGCAAATCGCCTCCAAGGCCGGCGGGACGTCCCGGTTCACTTGGCGGGGCCGGGGAAAGTCGCCGTGGCGAATCAGCTCGATGGCCTGGCGCAGCGTCGATCCCTGGAACGGCGACGACCGCCCGGTGAGCAGGCAGTACAGCGTGGCGCCGAGGCTGTAGATGTCGGCCGCGGCGGTGAGGTTATCGACGTTCCCCTCCGCCTGCTCGGGCGCCATGAAGCCGGGCGTGCCGACCACCCGGCCGGCAACCGTCACCGTGGAGCTGTTTCGGCGCCCGGCAAGCGGCCGGAGATCGCTGGAGGAGTCATCGACTTGGAAATCCGCATCGCCGAAGGACTTGGCCAGCCCCCAATCCACCACCAGCGTCTCGCCGTGCTTTCCCAGCATGATGTTCGCGGGCTTGAGATCGCGATGGATCACTCCTCGGCTGTGGGCGTAGTGGATCGTTTGGCACACGCTTTGGAACCGCTGCAGCAGTCGCCGCAACTCGCGCCGCCGCTGAGCATGCCTCAGCGGCTGCGCCCGCGATTCAGGCCCCGCCGCCGGTTCCGGCTCGCTGGGCGAATCGGAAGCTTCGCCGCCGTCCACGTCCAGGATTGTCTCCGGACCGGCGCCCCGGTCCGCGTGGTAGAGCCGCTCGATCGCCGCCTGCAAGCTGTCGCCGCGGATGAACCGCATTGCATAGTAGGGCCTGCCGTCCGCAAATCGGCCGAGCTCGTAGACCGGCACGATCCCCGGGTGCTCCAGCGCGCCGGTGATTTCCGCCTCGCGCACAAAGCGAGCCCGGTCGTCCGGAGAATCGGCCCGCTGCTCCAGAATCTCCTTCAGGGCCACCCGACGATGAAGCTGCTCGTCATCGGCGAGGGAGATTTTCCCCAACCCACCTTGGGCGTGCATTCGCAATTTGCGGAATCGTTGCGGCGACGCGGCCGAACGCGGGAACTGGGTTTCCAGCGAGCGGCCGCCTTCGCTGGAATCCCGCCCGTCGGCGGTCGAAGCGGTGGCGAGCAGCGACAGCGTGGCGGGCGAATGCTCCGAAGCCGCCGGGCGTTCGGCGTCGGAGGCGAGAGCCGGATCGGCGCCTTCGGCCGGCGCCATCTTCGCCAGCGCTGGGGCCAGTTGCGACACGTCGCTCGACAGGAGCGACTCCAGCGCGTCCTCGTGAACGCCCAAGTCGGCGAGGCAGCGGGCCGCGTCCCCCGCGCGCCGCTCGAGATGGCATTGCTGAAGCGTTTCGATCAGGCGGACTTGCGACGCAGTCAGCAGCCCGCGCTCCGCGAGCGCCAGCTCCAGCGAGGATGAACCATCGGACTGGCACTCGAGCATGACCGCCGCAAGCTCGTCCGGACGGACATACCGCAGCCGGAGCGCAAGGACCGCGCAGAGCAGGTCGGTAGCAGTCGCGGAGGACGGCATGAGCCGGACGATGTTGCCGTGGAGGAGGAACGCGAGGCGGGACCGATCAGCGACGCCTTCAGTTTAACACCACATCACCGCGGTCCGAAGGGGGGCGGCGGAGCGTGGCGGTCATCGCGGCGGTCCGGCCGGGAGCGAGGCATGCGCCGCGGCGGGAAGAAAGATCCAGTAGGGAAGGCCCCCATATTGCGCCGCCTTCAACCGTTCGCGCCGCTCGGGAGGAAGCGACTCGTGCACCAGGCGGAAGAGGTCGGCGATGATCGAGTCGTTGTCGCCGTAGTAGGAGTGCCCCAGCAGGCTGGTGTCGATCGCGGAGACATCAATCGTGTCGATGCCCGGCGCCACCACGAGGTTCGGCCCCGACTCGCCCGCGCGCGGATAGGCGTGCAGCTTCCGGGAGGCCATCAAGGCCTGGTCGTTGGACGAGGCGTAGAGCGTGACTCGCTCGGCGGTCCGGGCGAGGGCGGGTGCCAGGTCGCGGCGAAAGATCTCCGCGTCGATGTCCGGCGCCGCCAGTACGACCTGATGGAAGATGGCGCCCTGCTCCTGAGTTTCGCGGGCGAAGTCGCGCAAAACGTCCGTCAAAGCCCGCGTTCCCATGCTGTGGGCGACGAGGTTGATGGCGTCGGCGCCCGACTCTTCGCGAAGCTGCGCGAGGAATTCTTTGAGGTGGGGGGCGGTCCACTCCACGTTGTTTTCGTCGGCCGCGTAGAGCAACAGTCCGCCGTGGGAGGGCCAACTGTAACAGACCGCGGCGCCGGGAAACTTCAGGTCATGGGCGATCTGCGCCGTCCGCCGCACCGCGCCGTCGAAGGGGACGTTGTAGCCGTGCACGAACACCAGCAGCTCGCGCCGCGCGGCGCCGGCCATCGTCTCTCGCATCCGGCCGAAGAAAGCGTCAGGCTCGTACACCATTGCCTCGAGGATGGCGACGTGCTTCTCCGGGTCCTCGCGAAACTCCAGGCGGAACACCGAGGGAGATTCAATCTCGCCCGCGCGATGGTCCTTGGGAATGCTCACCCGGCAGACGCCTGTTTCGAGCGTTCCGCGGCCGTCGCCGTATTGGACACGATCCTGCTCGGCGGTGTGGCGGGAGGCAACCGTGCTCGTCAGCGCCGGGAGGGCGAAGGCCGCCGCGACCACGAATCCGGCCAGCGAGACGGCCGCCGCTGCCCGGCGGTGGGAGCGAAGCACCAGCACGCCGGCCAGCAATAACGTTGCCGTCAACACGCCGACGGGTGCGCGAAAATGCTGCACGTAGTCCGCCGCGCCGGGCGGGGCCGTTTCCAGCCGCGCGCGGTCGGTGCCGTAATAGACCTCGACGACGTCGTAGTTGCCGGCCGGCGTCTCGGGAGGCGCCGCGGCGTCCTCCGGAGTCGCCGGCTCCTCCCCGGCGAAATCCGGCGCAAAAGCGGATGTCTCCGGCGCGCGGGGAGCGTCCGGCGGCGCCTCCGCGGGAGCGACGGCCATCGGATAGCCCCCGCCGCTGGGAACCCTCGTCGGCTCGGCCGGTGGCGCCGAGGAGGGTTCCCAGCGGCGGGGGCTATCCGATGGCCCCCGCCGCTGGGAACCCTCGTCGGCTCGGCCGGTGGCGCCGTCATCGGCAAGTTACGCGGGGTGAAGGTGTAGGCATTCGCAGACGGCGCGGCCGCAGCGCCGGCAGGCGGTGGGTTGTCGGCAGGCGGCGGCGAGGCTTCGCGAGGCAACTCCACAACCGGCGGAGATTCGGCGACTTCGTCCGTCGCCGAGTCCTCCTCGGGGACGGCCTCCTGTTCGGCCGGACGCATCGCCGCGTCTTTCGCCTTTTGGCCGCTACATCCGGCGGCAATCGCGATCCCGAGCACCCCTGCCCATGCAAACAATCGGCGAGTCATCCTGACGCCCTGCGTTTACGAGTCGGTAAAAAAGCGCGCGTCCCGCCGGGAGGCTACCAAACAGAACCCAGTCACGGGAAGGCGAATTTCCCCTCGCCGCCTGCGCGCGTTGATCGCTACCACTGCCCGTAAGTCTGTTGCATTACCGCAGCGACATTTGCTCGATCGGCAGGTTGAAGGCGGCCGAGCATGCGGCGAACGAGAGTTTTTTCCAGCGTCGCTAGCTTGTGAAGCCGGACGGTTGAGGCAGAAAGCAAGCCGGCGCCTTGCCAGTCGGCAAGCGGTACATCGTAGGGCGATTGGTGATGTTGCGTTGTTACGCGGGCAACCAGCACGTCATCGTCGCCGGTATCCAACACCACCATTGCCGGACGTGTTTTGACCTGGGCTCCGCCGCTGAACGGAAACCCAATCAACAGGAGATCACCCGCCTGGTACGTCGTAGATGGCATCGGTGTCGGCGTATCCCTGGAGAAACTGTTCGGCTGTCAGTTCCGCCCATTGCTTATCTTCCGCACGGTCCGGAACCAGCACGATGATCCGCACCGGGCGATCCCGCTCGATTTGTGCCGCGACTTCCGGCGGGATCTTCACTGTTTTGGCGTCGTTGACGTAGGCTTCGAACTCGAAATGTTGCATTGTTCCCGGTCCTTTTCCTCGATCCAGGTCGATCGGTAGTGGTGGGAGATAAGCCTCGATTTCCCTGTGGGTTCACAGCCATACCATTGTATCCGCGCCAAAGCCATTGCGTCGAATCCATTCGGGATTTGCGGTGCGGCAATAATTTCCCTCCTTAGCAACCGCCACCAAGATTTGCCACACCGAGTTGGCGAATCCGGAGACTTCGGGAGAAAATAAGGCGGCCGGCCAGTGGCCCCTCGTCGCACTCTCGCTATAATCATAGGCATGGGAACTTGGGCGCTAAGAATCCTGGCTTTTGGCAACGTCCTGTTGCTGGCGCTTCCGCCGGGGTGGTGTTGTTACGAAGGGACGCCGCGCGAGGGAGCGGAATCGCGGTCGTGTTGCGCTGCAGCTTCGCGAACGCGTGCTGAGGAGGCGTCCGAGCAACGCTCCCCCTGCCCGGAATCGTCCGTCGTTCGCTGCTGTTGCCCGCGCGAGGCGACTTTTCCCGCGAAGTCGGGATCAAATCCCGACGCGGATCTGCCGGCGGCTTGGCCATCGCCGCTGAGTGCGACCGGGCCGCACCGCGTTTCTTTCGCTGGCTTGGAGGATTACCTCTTCCATGATCCCGGGCCGCCGCTTCACCTTCTCCATTGCGTCTGGCTGAATTGATGCGCGCGGCGCGGCTCAATTTGCGCGCTGCGCAAGTTTGTGCGAGCCGCGCCTCTGCGAAGCTCCATGCCTGTTCGTCATTTGTGTTTGACGGACGGCTCTTTCCACGTTCATTCAGTCATTCACGTTTGGAGATCTGGACCATGTTGACCAAATTGTTTGCCGGTTCCTTGCTATCGTTCAGCCTGGTGTTGGCGGGCCTCGGCGCCTCGGACGAGGCGGCGAAGGATTGCTGCGCGCTCGAACTCGCCTGCTGCGAGCCGCTGAGCGCTTGCTGCGGAACGGAAGCCAAGCCGGGCTGCTGCGCGGAGGGTCGGGCCTGCTGCGCCGAGGATAAGGCCTGCTGCGACGACGCCGTGCGCGAGTGCTGCATCGAGGGCCGCGAGTGCTGCGCCGAGGCGAAGGATTGCTGCGACGCGCAGGCTTCCGCCGACGTCGCCAAGGGCCAGTCCTGCTGCGATTAACGCGATGCGGACCGCGCGTTGGTGATAGCGCCTCCCTCGATCCGAACGGATCGAGGGAGGCGGTTTTTTATGCCGGCCCCCGCCGGTCTGCCTGCGCGAAGAGGCGGGAAAGCGACAGTTGGAAACCGGGCGGCACGGCCCCGCCGTCGAGGATGCCGGCGAGCCGGTGCGGGACTTCCCACGCCTCCTGCGAGCAATGAGAATGGAGCCGCATCCCACACTTCCTCATGAGGAGCCTGCCGTGCCTCGCACCGTCGCTCTGCTCGCCGTGCTGCTTGCTTCCGCCTCCCTCCAGGCCGCAGGGCCTGTTTATGACGATCCGGACAAGGCCGCCAAGTCCGATCCCGACTTTCTCTTGCAGGGCGAGTACTCCGGCGCGATTGAAACCCGCGACGGCGAGCGGAAGTTCGGCGTGCAGGTGATCGCACTTGGCGAAGGGAAATTTCGCGCCGTCGGCTACCACGGCGGACTCCCCGGCGCCGGCTGGAACGGCGAGGCGAAGGTCTCCCTGGAAGCCGAGCGAAGCAGCGACAGCGTCACGTTCCAGGGCGATAAGGGAAGCGGCGTGCTCCAGGACGGCGCCATCACCCTCTACAACGCCGACGGTGAAAAAGTCGGCGAGCTGCAGAAGGTCCATCGTCAAAGCGAAACCCTCGGCAAAAAGCCGCCGCAGGACGCGGTGGTGCTCTTTGACGGCGCCGAAAAGTCTCTGGAGAACTGGAAAAACGGGCGAATCACCGAAGACGGCCTGCTGATGCCAGGGACCACCAGCGTCCCCACCTTCCGCGATCACACGCTTCACCTGGAGTTCCGCCTCCCATATCAGCCGCAGGATCGCGGGCAGGCCCGCGGCAACAGCGGGGTGTATCTCCAGGGCCGGTACGAGGTGCAGATGCTGGACTCGTTCGGCCTGGA
>JAHWKS010000169.1 GCA_019347795.1 Planctomycetota bacterium
CGCCGCCTTGATGAACGAGCACTTCGTCAACATCAAGGTCGATCGCGAGGAGCGGCCCGACGTGGATGACCTCTACATGCGGGCCTTGCACCGCTACTACGCCGCCACCGGCGCCGGGCGCGGCGGCGGCTGGCCGCTCTCGATGTTCCTTACGCCCGAGGGGAAGCCGTTCTTCGGCGGTACGTACTTCCCCGCCCGCGACGGCGACCGCGAGGGGATCACCGGCTTCTTCACGCTGGTGAAGAAGATCCACGACGTCTGGAAGGATTCGCCGGAGAAGATCCGCGCCGACGCGGAGACGCTCACCAAAATGCTCAAGAGCGAGATGGAGCCGCAGCCGGCGTCGCTCACGCCGCTGGATGCGAAGCTGGTCGAGGGCGTGCAAACGGAGCTGGCCGAACAGTTCGATCCCAAGTACGGCGGCTTCGGCTACAGCCGCTTCAATCCGCGGCAGCCGAAGTTCCCCGAGCCTTCGAATCTGGTGTACTTGCTGATGCGGGCCCGGGATGAGTCGCTGGAGGAAGCGACGCGGGAGGAGGCTCGCAACATGCTGGTCACCACGTTGGACCACATGGCCCGCGGCGGGATTCGCGATCACATCTGCGGCGGCTTCCATCGCTACAGTGTCGATCGCTTCTGGCGGATTCCGCACTTCGAGAAGATGCTCTACGACAACGCCCAACTGGCGAGCGTCTACGCCGAAGGATACCGGCTCACCGGCCGGGAGGATTTCCGCCGCACGGCCGAGGAGCTGCTCAACTTCGTGCTTCGCGAGATGACCTCGCCGGAGGGCGGTTTTTACTCCGCGCTCGACGCCGACTCGGAAGGTGAAGAGGGGAAATTCTACCGCTGGACGAAGGCGGAAGTGGAGCAGGCGCTGTCGAAGGAGGAGTTCGAGCTCTTCGCCGACGTCTACGGCCTCGATGAGCCGCCCAATTTCGAGGATGAGCACGGCGAGTTCTACGTGCCGCAGCTTGACGCGCCGCTGGCGGAGATCGCCGAAGCCCGGGGGATGACAGAAGCGAAGTTGGAGGCGAAGCTCGACCCGATCCGCCGTAAGCTGTTCGACGTCCGCAGCCGCCGCGTGCGGCCGATGACCGACACCAAGATTCTCACCTCCTGGAACGGCCTGATGATCCGCGGCCTGGCCGATGCGGGCTACGCACTCGAGAACGACCGCTATCTCGACGCCGCCCGCCGCGCCGCCCGCTTCGTGCTGGAGAACCTGCAAACCGACAAAGGCCGCCTCCTCCGCACCTACAGCGACGGCCGGGCGAAGCTGAACGCCTACCTCGACGACTACGCTTTCCTCGTGGATGGACTGCTCGCACTGCACGGCGCCACCGGCGAAGAGGAATGGCTCGCCGCCGCGCTCCGCCTGACGGAGAAGCAGCTCGAATTATTCCAGGACGAGCGCGGCGGCTTCTACTTCACCTCCGACGACCACGAGTCGCTCCTGGCCCGCGGCAAGAACCCCGCCGACGGCGCGTTGCCCAGCGGCGCCAGCGTCACCGTCGGCAACCTGATCAAGCTCGCCTCACACAACCCCGAGTATCGCGAGATCGCCGAGCAAGCCGCCCGCGTCGCCGCCGCCCACCTGGAGCGGTCACCGGCCCTGGCGCCACGAATGGCAGTGCATATTCAAGAGCTGCTGCTCCTATGAATCGCGTTGACCTCGATTCAGAGTTCTCCTTAATCGAGAGCATCGACGCCCACCACAATTTCGCCTACAAGTTCAACTTCGGCGTATTCGTGCGCTCCGTCGATGGTTCAACATTGGAATGTGTATTCCGCGACAACGAACGTTCCGTCAATGCGCCTCTTGCATGGAGTCCGGACGGCTCGACGCTGTATCATGCATACGATCAGGTTTATGCTATCAATATCACCACTCGGTCGGCGAAGGCGCTAACCGACTTCCCGGACAGATTCTCTGTCAACGTGCACCTACACAGCAGCTGCGAGGCTGGTGTTTTACCGAGTCGGTACGCTGCAGCCGGTCCCTGGACCAAGAGGGACGGAGGTCCTGGTTGGCCCAAGCGGCTGGGTTAGCATTAACCCCGACGGCTCCGCGCCCTATGAGTTTTCTGCCTCTGGGAAACTGCCTTGGTTTGATCCCGACTACTTCTGGTGGCCAAGAACCGCGGACGGGGCGTCCTGCCTGCTGTGGAAGGAAAACGTCCCCAGCGAACACCGAATCCGCGTCTGGTCGATGGACTCTCGCGGCGGCGCCCGCACGCTGCGAGCGACTTTCCTGGCGAGGCGCCACATGAAGGTTTGTCATGTCGCCGGACGGACGCGCGCTTGCCTTCGGCTACGACCATGACGATCGCACATATGCAGGGCTGTTTGTCCGGCATTTGCCCGATGAGAGCGACGTTTTGATCAGCACGACGGGCGACGCTCCTTCCTGGTCGCCCGATTCACGGTTGATGAGCTACGTAGACCGCGCAGCGCTGTGGATTTACGACTTGTCGCAACGAAAGAGGACGAGGTTGGTTGCCATTCCCGGTGACGATCCGTCCCCGTCAGGCGAGTTCCTGCTGGATGAGCGATCGATCCCCGCGTGGTCACCCGATGGCCGCTTCATCGCATTTTGGCTTCACCGTCCCAATGAGTCGTACTTTGACCGCGGCGGTCGGCCGGTTGAAGAGGGGGATGTCGAGAGTCGTAATGGACTTGTCGATCTGGAAAAGAAGCAGGTGTTTCTCCTAAACGAGGGTTATTGGGAGCACGTAGCCTGGCAGCCGATTACGCCTCGCTGACGCGAATTGCGTTTCGTCGAGGCGAACGCGATCGGTAGCGGGAGGTTGGGAGAGGGGGCGAAGGGGACGCCCTATTGCTCGTAGCGCTTCGAGAGGATCGCGCCGGTGCGTGGGTCGATCAGGTAATGGGGGCCGCCGCCTTTAAGATGGGCGTCTTTCAGTTCATAGTCCACGTGCCAGCCGTCGTCTTCCAAAACGAGTTGAATGCGATAGCTCGACAGGTCCCGATAGGCGCGAGAGGCGTCAGCCTGCGCGATCGCTAGCGCCTGATCGCCCGGTAGAAGCGCCGCTTCCGCGGTTCGTCGAGTCATGTTCGTGCTCCCTTGGCTATGCGACTGTCGTTCATGGCGGATAGCCCCGTCCGCCGGTCAGGCCGCCTCGCCGCGAATTGGGCCCGGTGGTGTGGATGCCGTCGTCGGCACGGATGATACAAGGCACGCCGAAGCCCCAGGCCGATTGCGTATCCGCGGTGCTTGGTCCAGACTCCCATCCTTCGGCGCTCGGATTTGGGTGCGTGTGAAACGTCGCCACGACCACGGCGTCCGGCAAGATCGGCGGCGAACTCAAATCCAAGAATGCCTGGCCTCCTACCGGGGCACGGCGAATCCCGATCGATCCCGTCGTCGTATTCAAGTAAACCCAACCGCCTTCCTCATGCCGACGCAGCGGATCGTCCGCCAACGAATCGATCCATGCCTGCTCCAGCGCCTCCTGCACCGCCGGCTCCCGCAATAGCTCGTCGGCGGTGGGTGCTTGCATTCGAGGCTGGTGACAAAACCACTCGTTGACTCGCTCTAAACTCAAACTAACGCGAGACGCTGCCTGTTTCAACCCAATGACCGCGTGCGCATTGGATCGCGAACGTGATCGGTAGTTGGTGTGTCCTAACCGCAGCGGTATACTCCACAGCCAGTCGTCTGTGGATTCCTCGACTCCCAACTCAGCCCCGGAGGGGCGGCAGCATGTAGCCACGGGCGTAAGCCCGTGGAATGCGAGCAACGGAATCATCGGAAGCCCCGAAGGGGCGACAGCGAGGCGTGATGGCCGAACCGCTGTCGCCCCTTCGGGCTTCCAAACTCGCGGTTGGACGCTCCACGGGCTTACGCCCGTGGCCATATGCTGTCGCCCCTGCGGGGCTGGATAACTTTCGCCCCATCATGCTTGATCGCAAATTCATTCTCGAAAACGTCGCGCAGGTCAAACAGAACAACGCCAATCGCGGCGTCACGGCCGACGTGGATCGGCTTGTGACGCTGGAGCAGCAGCGGCGGGCGAAGCGGCAGGAGGCCGATGAGCTGAACCGGCAGGCGAACGAAACTTCCAAGCGCATCGGCAAGGCGAAGGATCCGGCCGAGAAAGAAGCGATCAAGGATGAAGGGCGCCGGCTGCGCGAGCAGAAGGACGCCGCCGAGGCGGAGCACGATCGGCTCGATGCGGAGATTTTCGACATCCTCCGCCTGATCCCCAACCTCAGCCATCCCGACGCCCCGGTCGGTCCCGGCGAGGAGGCGAATCGCGAGATCCGCCGCGGCCGGCATGAGCCGCGGAAGTTCGGCTTTAAGCCGCGGGACCACGTCGAGCTGGCGGAGATGCACGACCTGATCGACTTCGAGGCGGGCGCCCACGTCGCCGGCCACGGATTCTACTTCCTCAAGAACGAGGCCGTGCTGCTGGAGTTGGCCCTTCAAAAGTACGCCGTCGATTTGCTCCTGGCCGAGGGGTTCACGCCCACGATCACGCCCGACCTGGCGCGGACCGACGTGCTGCAGGGGGTGGGTTTTATTCCGCGCGGGCCGGAGACGCAGATTTACAGCATCGAGAACAGCGACCTGAACCTGGTGGCCACCGCCGAGATCACGCTGGGCGGGATGCACGCGGGCAAGGTGCTTGATGCGGAGCAGCTTCCGCTCCACTACTGCGGCGTGAGCCACTGCTTCCGCACCGAGGCGGGCGCCGCCGGCCGGGCCTCCCGCGGCATCTACCGCGTCCACCAGTTCACGAAGGTCGAGATGTTCGCCTTCACCCGCCCCGAACACAGCGACGCGACGTTGGAGCGGTTCTGCGACCTGCAGTGCCGGCTCTTCGACGGCCTGGAGATTCCCTATCGCGTGGTCGATACGGCGACCGGCGACCTGGGCGGATCCGCGTATCGCAAGTACGACCTGGAAGCCTGGATGCCCGGCCGCGGCGACGCCGGCGAATGGGGCGAGGTGACGAGCACCTCCAACTGCACCGACTACCAGGCAAGACGCCTGGGCACGCGCTTCAAGCAAAAAGGGGAGAAGGGAACGCAGTTCGTTCACACATTAAACGGCACCGCCGTCGCCATCAGCCGCGCCCTGATCGCGATTCTGGAAAACTTCCAGGACGAAGACGGCGCAATCACGATCCCCGGAGCGCTGCAAGGCTGGGTCGGGAAAGATCGCATCGGCGTGAAGATGTAGCCGAATTCAATTCCACAACGGCCCCGAAGGCGCCAAGGCATGTAGCCAGGGGCGCAAGCCCCTGGAAGGCGCCAACCAATGACCAAAGCCCCGGAGGGGCGACAGACGAGGTATGATCGGCTTCGAACCCAGCGGCGAAACGATCACGGATGATCACATCCGAGGCGCCGAGATGCTTCTCGGCGTCCGTTTTCCTGAATCGTACCGGCAGATGATTCGGCGCTTCAGCGGGAGCTACGGCGACGCTGATATCCGTATCGATCGACCCTCTGGCGGCTTCGATCGCTGTAGCATCGGCTTGATTCTGTCGCTGTTGCCGCACAATCCGGATAGCATCTATGGCGTGATGCAGAATTGGAAGGAGCATGCCTTATCGCCGAAAGTTGTGCCGATCGGAGAGGATGGCGGCGGCAACTACCTCTGTCTTGATTTTCGCGCAGGCGATGAGCCCGCCGTGGCGTTCTATTTTCACGAGTTGTACGGCGACGATGGTGTAATGCGCGTGTGCGAAACCTTTGATGAATTGCTCAACCGCGCTCGATTGCCCTGATTGCTGAGATCCTCACCATGCCCCAAAACATACTCAACGACGGCGAAATTGAGTTCCTTTCCGCATGGGCTCTCGAGGAATGGGAAGGCAGCCGCTCCCCCATTTCGCTACCGGCCATTCGCTCCTGCCTGCCCGCGTTGATCTGATCGTTCGCAACGCTCTTTGCAACGGGCAATTCGGGGAACGAAGTTCACCCAGAAATCGTTCCTTTTGCTAACAGGCGGGCAGGTTGCCCTTGACCGGGCGAGAGGCGATTGGCTAATTAGCGGCCGGGGTCGAATCAGGGGTTATCGGCAGAACTTCTCTCGGGGCTTGAATCGAAGTGAAGAAGAATCTCCTTTTGGCCGGGGCGATCTGTCTGTTCGCCGCGGCGGGACCGCTTGCGCCTGCGTGGGGACAGCGAATTCGTTTCGCCCAATCGGCCGGCTTGGAGGCGAGCCCATCGAGTGAGGAAGAGCCGCAAGCCGCCTCGCAGCCGGCAAAGCCGGACTCATCGCCGCCGCACGAGGCGCTTCCAGCGCCTGATCCTCGTCCTGCGGCGCCGGCCCCGGAGAGTAAGTCGAGCGTCGATTCGGCCTCTTCCCCGCCGCTGGCCCAGCGTTTTTTGCCCGGCGAGCTTCCTCCCGGCGCAATCGTCGAAACGCCGCCTCCCTACTTCCTGGAGTCTGAGCCTGCGTTTCCGCTCGCCGAGGGATTCCCGTATCCGCCATCCTCTTGCGGACCCGACTGTTACAGCTTGTTTCCGCCGGATTCGGGATTCCGCCTGCCATGCTTCTCGCCCTTCAGGTGGATGAGAGGCCTGTCTTGCGGGCAGCGGGTCGGTGTGTTTGGCGAATATCTCTACCTCCGGCCGCGCGATGCGGAGACGGCGATCGCTGTGCCGGGGCAGGCGCCGGTCGTCATGGCGGGGAATCCGACGATCGCCGTTCCCCAAGGACGCACGGTGCTGCTCGATCCGGATTATTCGCCCGGCTTTCGCGCCGGCGTCAATGTGCGGCTGAAAGAGCGCACGAGCTTTCAGGTGGCCTATACGTGGTTTGAGAGCGACGCGGTAGCTGGCCGCACGCTCTCGGCGGCGGAAATTGCGCAGAACATCGCGTTGTTTCCGCTGCTCCTTCATCCGCGATCGGCGCTGCCGAACAACGTGACGAACGTTTCTGTCGATGGCCGGATGGACGTGGAGTTTGAGATCATCGACGCCGACGCCCGCCTCATACTCTGGGACGGTCAGGTTTCCCGGCTGACCGGCTACGTGGGCGCCCGCTACGCCGAGTTGGAGCAGGAGCTGCAGACGGTGTACTCCATCAACACCGGCACGGTGGTGGAAGCCGTCACGGACTTCGAGGGCGCCGGCGCCCGCCTGGGGCTGGACGGCCGCGGATCGCTGGAGTGCTGGGGATTGGGCGTCTACGGCCGTTCGGAGTTGAGCCTTTTGTACGGGTACTCGCGGGCTGCGTACCGGCAATACCAACTCAACAATCCCGCCAACCCGCAGATATTTACCGATTGGCAGGCCGGACGGATCAATCCCGTGTACGAATTTGAACTGGGACTGGAGTGGCTCAGCCCGCGCGAACGACTCCGCCTGAGCGCCGGCTACATGGCCAGCGTCTGGTTCAACATGGTCACTATGGAAGACTATCTCGAAAGCATTCAGCAAAACCAATTTGACGATCAGGGCGATACGCTGACCTTCGACGGGCTGACCGCGCGTGTGGAAATTCGGCTGTAGCGGCCGTTAATTCCTGCGGAGGCGCCGCCCTGCATGAGTCTCGCATCATGTGGCGCAGAAACAGGTGGAAGTGTTCCTTCGGAAGCTCCGGCGGTTCCTGGGCGAACGCGGAAAGAGCCCCGCACCCGAGAAACACGGCTACCGCGGACGCAACGCAGGCTGACAGCGCCACTGTCACGATCTGTTTTGGCATTGTGTCACCCGTTTCCTCATTGCGACTGCTTTGTCATAGGAAGACGAAACCAAAGACCGTAATGATCGAAAGGGCGAGTAGCCCCGCGTGCGTACGCCAACAGCCGGCCGCGGGTTCGCCTAAGGAAGCTCGAACGTGTCGCTGGTGGAGGTACAACCAGCAAAGCAGCAACACCGTCCCGATGACGATTCTTCGCAGCACGGGATCGCCTCGTTCAAACCGAACGACGGGAACCAGGATGAATGTCGCCAGCACCAAGTAGCAAAGCAGAATTGTCGCCCACCAACCCCAGCGGCGCAGAAACAGCAACCCCGGAGACGCGACTACAAACACCGATGCGATAATACCGAAATGCACAAACGGCGCGTACGCGCGGAGACTCGAGGGCGGCCCCATTTGCGACCAGTTCTGGATAAAACGCAGCGCCCCGCCACCGCCGAGCCAGACGCCAAGAATCAGGAAAACAATCGCGAGAACGACCGTCCCAATGGGCCGGCGCCGTCTGGCCTCGTCAGAAGCGGTGGATGGGCTGACATACGGATTGACGGGATTATCGCCCATGCGATTTGAAACGCTAATTAAATTAGATGCGATTGTTCCAGTCTCGTGAGACTCTTGTCGTTATCCGAGGCCGCCCACGCAATGTCGGCTAGAGGGGGTCGGGGGTCTTTTTTGGGCCCCGCGGCCACCCCCGGGGCACCCCCCCGGGCGCCAAAGAACCCCCCCCCCCCCCGAGCGGGCCAGGCCGGGGGCAAAGCGGCGTGTGGGGCCGGCCGTTGACGCCACCGCCGTTTGGGGTGGGGGGGGGGGGGGGGCGGGCGGGCCTGGGGGCGGGTGTGGCCGGCCCGGTGTCGGGGGGCCCCACGCTGAT
>JAHWKS010000170.1 GCA_019347795.1 Planctomycetota bacterium
AACCCCGCGCTGCCGGCGACGGGCGCGTCTTCGCATTGCCGGGCGCCGAGACGGCCTTGTGGTTCGGGAACGTGGACGACCTGTGGAGGCTCGGCAAGCCGGTCGGCGTAGGCGGGCCGTGGAGCGACTCGCTGGTGGAGACAGACGAGCCGTCCGACCCGTACCTGATGACTGGCTTCGATCGCAAGACACTCCGCCTCTCCCACAACGCCGCCGAGGCGATCGTCTTCCGCCTGGAAGTGGACTACAGCAACCGAGATTACTGGAAACGCTTCGCCGCGACGGAAGTTCCCCCGGGCGAGACCGTCACCGTCACGTTCCCCGCCGGCTTCTCCGCCCACTGGATTCGCCTCATCGCCGGCGGCGACTGCCGCGCCACCGCCATCTTTCACTACGAATAACCGCCCCGAACATCAGTCTGACAATCGCCGCTCGTTTCCCGCTGCGAAACCTCGCACGGACGGGTCCGATAACGCACGATGACTTCCGCCCCTGTGGCAGAGTGCGATAGGATACGTCGCGTCCTGAGGGGGACGAAGTTCTATCGAGGGAAAAAATCGCCATGCGCGTGTTCGCTGTCGATCGGGCGGACCTGGCGCCCTTTGAGATGCCGGCGAGGTTCCGCCTGGATGTGGCGTATTTCATGACGCCCGGGGATCATCCCGGAGCGCCGTCCCTGGGACCGAACGAGTACTGGGTGCGGCTGGAGGACGCCCGGCGCTGGCTGGACGACATGGAGGTTTCGGTGGTGTCGCCGCTGGACGCCGAGCACCATGCGGAGTTCGAATTGACCGACGAGCAGGAGCAGTGGCTGCAGTGGATGGTTGAGCACGAGGTGGAGCACATTCGCGTGGCGCCGTAGTGCGTCGTTCGAGAAAAACATCAACCGGCGCGCCGATTGCTTCGCTTGCTTCTTCCCGTCGAAAGGAGGAGCAGGCGAAGGTGGCCGTCACGAGCGAAGGAGGGAGTCGCCGTACTGCCCATTTCGGGAGTCTGCGGTGATTCACCCCCTGGTATTGGACGAGGAAGTCCGCCCCCTTTTCGCCCGGAGCCGGCAGTTGCCCGATCGATATCTTGGCGTACGGCAAGCCAGCGAGGCCTTCTGCGAGCCACTGGCGCCCGAAGATTGTGTGATCCAGTCGATGCCCGACACCAGTCCCATCCGATGGCACCTGGCCCATGCCACGTGGTTCTTTGAGACGTTCGTGCTGGCCCGGGCGAACCCGGACTATCGTCCGTTCAACCCGGCGTTCGAGATTCTGTTCAACTCGTATTACCACACGGTGGGGGAGCAGTTCCCCCGGCCGCAACGGGGATTGCTGTCTCGGCCGACCATGGCCGACGTCTTCGAATACCGGCAGGAGGTCGATCGGCGAATGGTTCGGCTGCTGACCGAGGGGGAGTCGCTGCCGCCGGAGTTGCTCCCCGTGGTGGAGTTGGGTCTGCATCACGAGCAGCAGCATCAGGAGCTGATGTACACGGATGTGAAGCATCTCTTCGCATGCAATCCGCTGAATCCGGCGTACCGCGGGAGCGACGGCGTTCCCGACGGCGCGACGGCGCCGCCTTTGACCTGGCTGCACTTTCGCGAAGGTCTTCGGGAGATCGGCCATGACGGCGACGGCTTCGCCTTCGACAATGAGAATCCGCGGCATCGCCGATTCGTGGAGGCATTCCACCTCGCGGGCCGCCCGGCCACCAACGGCGAGTTCCTGGAATTCATTGACGACGGCGGCTACCGGCGTCCGGAACTTTGGCTGTCGCTGGGTTGGCAGACGGTGCAGTCGGAAGTCTGGCACGCGCCGATTTACTGGCGACGCGGAGACAACGGCGGGTGGAGCGAGTTCACCTTGAGCGGGCTTAAGCCGCTCAACCTCGAGGCGCCCGTTTGCCATCTGAGTTACTTCGAGGCCGATGCGTTCGCCCGGTGGAGCGGCGCCCGGCTCCCGAGCGAGGCCGAATGGGAAGTCGCGGCGCAGCGCGTTCTGGCGGAAGATGGGGAGATTCGCGGGAACTTCGCGGAAAGCGGCCGCCTGCACCCTGCGCCCGCACAATCGTCCGCATCGAACGCTCCGGCCCAAATGTTCGGCGACGTGTGGGAGTGGACCAGCAGTCCCTACTCGCCGTATTCCGGCTATCGGCCGCCCGACGGCGCACTTGGCGAATACAACGGCAAGTTCATGTGCAATCAGTACGTACTGCGGGGCGGCTCGTGTGTCACGCCGGAGTCGCACATCCGAGAGACATATCGTAACTTCTTCCCGCCCGAGGCCCGCTGGCAATTAACCGGCGTGCGGCTGGCGCGCGATGCGTAGCCGCCCGCTCGAGGCCAACCGCCCGTCACCAACCTTGCACCTTCCACGGATGAATTTGAATGGGAAACAAACCCATGGCCGCCAGCATCGTCCTTCACGATTTCGAGCCCTCCATCGGCGCCTTCCTCGATGAGGTCTTGGAGGGGCTTTCCCAACCGCAAAAGCGCCTTCCGTCCAAGTACTTTTACGACCGCCGCGGATGCGAGCTGTTTGAGCAAATCTGCGAATTGGAGGAGTACTACCTGACGCGGACGGAGCTGACGATCATGCGCTGCTGGGCGGGCGAAATGGCCGCGCGGATCGGCCCGCGAGCCATGCTGCTGGAACTGGGCAGCGGGGCCAGCCTTAAGACGCGACTCCTCCTGGATCGCCTGCAGGACCCGGCCGCATATGTGCCGGTCGATATCGCCCGGGAACACCTCATGGCGACCGCCGCCAAGCTGCGGCTGCGGTATCCTGGCTTGGACATCCGGCCGCTGTGCGCGGATTTCTTCGACTGGTTCGAGCCGCCGGAGTTCGAGCAGATTCCCGAACGCACCGTGGTCTACTTCCCCGGCTCCACGATCGGCAACTTTGATCCGGAGGAGACCGAGACGCTGCTGGAGCGCATGGCGGCACTGGCGGGAAGCGACGGGGGATTGTTGATCGGCTTTGATCTGCAGAAAGATCCCGCCGTAATCGAAGCGGCCTATAACGACGCGCGCGGCGTGACGGCGGCGTTCAACAAGAATCTCCTGGCGCGCATCAACCGCGAACTCGACGCCAACTTCCACCTGGAGCACTTCGATCATCGCGCGCTCTACAACGCCGACGCCGGCCGGATCGAAATGCACCTGGTGAGCCGCCGGCCGCAGACGGTGCGAGTTCACGGCCGGGCGATTTCGTTCGCCCGCGGCGAGTCGATCTGCACCGAATACTCCTATAAGTACAACCATCGCGACTTCCGCCGCGACGCCGCCGGCGCCGGCTACCGCCACGTGCAGACCTGGACCGACGAGCGCGACTATTTCGCCGTCGCGTACTTTGAGGTCGCGTAACTCGTAGCACAGTCGGCCCGCCTGTGTGCCATCTCCCGCCTGTGCAGGCGAGGCGCCTGCGCTACGAGAGCCGTGAGACGCGGTAGCCGGGATGCTGGGAGGCGAAGAGCTCCGGCAGCAGCCGCACTCCTAATCCCGGCCGCTCGGCCAGGGCGATGTGGCCGTCTTCCACCGTCACGTTCTCGTCGATCAGGTGCGGATAGAGCGTGCGGATGTGGGCCCGGACCGTCTCTTGATACGTCACGATCGGCGTCGCCGCGGCTACGTGCAGTCCCGCCATCAGCGTCAGCGGGCCGGTGCAGTCGTGCATCAGCACGGGGACGTTGTGCATCTGCGCGAGTTCCGCAAGGCGGCGGGTCTCGCTCACGCCGCCGACCCAGGTGGGATCGATCATCACGTAGTCGGCCGCCCGCCGGGCCAGCACGTCGCGAAATTGTTCCCGAGTGATGAGCATTTCGCTCACCGCAACGGGCACGCCCGCGCGATCGCGAAAGTCGGCGATCGCCCCGATGCTGTCGGGCCGCATCACGTCCTCCAGCCAGAGCGGCTGCAAAGGACGCATCGCCCCGGCGATTCGCAGCGCCGCCGGGAGCGTGAAGAAGCCGTGGCCGTCGAGCATCAGCTCCATCTTCATTCCCATGCGGTCGCGAATCTCCCGCAGGGGCCGCAGCCCCTCGTCCAGATCGCTCCACGAGATGCGATGGCCGCCGCCGGCCTGATAGATGCGGTCCAGCGACCAAAGCTTCATCGCGCGATAGCCCTCGGCAAGCAATTCCTCGGCGAGGTCGCCCGCGGCGTGTATGCTGCTCCAGTTGTCTTCCAGCGGTCCCGGCTTTCCCGGGCTCCCATGCCCCGGCCAGCCTTGGCTGTTCGGATCCGCCTTGGGAAGCCGGCCGTACGTGGGACCGCCGCAGCTATTGTAAATCGGCACGCGATCGCGGACCGGGCCGCCCAGGAGCCGCCAGATCGGTTGCCGGCAGAGCTGACCAAGGATGTCCCACAAGGCGAGGTCGATCGCCGAGATGGCCCGCATCTCGCACCCGAGGCCGCCGAACGAGGCGCACCGCTCGTAGAGGAAACGCCAGTGGCTTTCGATGGCGGCCGCGTCGGCGCCGAGCAGCCGCCGCGCCATCCAATCGTGGATCGTCGCCGCCACGCCGTGCGGGATGTAGTACGTTTCGCCGTGCCCGATCACCGGCTCGCCGTCCACCGCTCCCGCATCCGTGTGAATCCGCAACAGCAAGAGACCCGGCATCAGGTCATCGGGAATGAGCGTCTCGACCGCCGTGATCCGCGGCCCGCGGCGGAAGGCGTGCTCCTGAAGCGGACCGGAGGCGCGATGTAGATGAGCGGAGTCGGAGTTCGTCATGGTGTGGTCAAACTCGGGTGGCTGGAGGCGGAGCGGAGCGACGCCCCAGCGGACAATGGAATGATGGAATGATGGAGTGATGGAGTGATGGAGTGATGGAGTGATGGAATCTGGCGAAAGGATCGTAGAAAACGTAATCTTCGCTGCTTTCAACGACCCAACACTCCATCGCGCTGGGCGTCGCTCCGCTCCGCCTCCAGCCACGCATTATCGCCGTCGTCGATGGCGAAGCAACTCAATCGTCGCGCCGATGCGTGAATGCCGGCCCGTTGTGGCGCGCCGCAAAAAACCGTAGGATGCATCTGCCGCTTCGCCCGTATGTCTCCGCTCGCGCCGACGTTGCCTCTGGATGAATCCCCAGCGCTTTGCAGGTCAACTTGCCGCCATCTTCGATCTGGCCGTTCAACTGGCCGAGAGCGCTAAGGCGGAGGCCATCATGATTTTGCTGGAGTCGCCGACCGACTGGGAGAAGCTCAAGGCCCGCTCCGACAGCGCCAAAGTGCTGATTGCCGCCGACCGGCCCGAGCAGATTGAAGGCGCCGCGCAGGCGGGCTTCAAAACCTTCGTTCTCCACATGGAGGACGTGCCCGTGTTCGAGAAGCTGACGCAGGCGCTCTTGGAAAGCGTCGCCCAGGAGCTGCTCAAGACCGGGTCCGACGTAATCGCCGTCTACAGCGGGTTCGAGCCGGGGAAGATCGACTCGCTCAGTTATATCCGACTCGACGAGCACCTGGGGCGGCTCACGGTTCGGGACCTGCGGCAGCTCAAGACTCGCGTGCCGCTGGAAACGCTCAAGGCGGTGGTCGATATCGCGGTGGAGATCGGCCGCGAGGGCCGCGAGGGGAAGCCGGTCGGCACGATGTTCGTCGTGGGCGACGCCCGCAAAGTGATGGAGAACAGCCACCCGGCCGTACACGATCCCTTCCGCGGCTACAGCCGCAAGGAGCGGAACGTTCGCGACCGCAAGGTTCGGGAGTCGATCAAGGAGCTGGCCCAATTGGACGGGGCCTTCGTGATCGAGGCGGACGGCGTGGTGGCCTCGGCCTGCCGGATTCTCGACTCGGCGCCGGTCGCACTCACGCTCTCCAAGGGCCTCGGCGCCCGGCACTGGGCGGCCGCCGGGATCAGCAAGAACACCAAGGCCATCGCGGTCGTGGTGAGCGAGTCCAGCGGCACGGTGCGGCTGTTCCAGAACGGCGAAGTGGTCCTCCGCATCGAGCCCTTCCGCCGCGCGATGAAGTGGAAAGAGTTCGACTACGAGCCGCCCACGGCGGAGTGAGTTCTGTTCAACACCGATTCGAGGACGTGGCCATGAGAAGGTTCGCTTTTGTGTTTGCCGCCGCCGTCGTTGTGACGGCGGCCTCCGCCTTCGCGCAGGATCCGGCGACCCCGCAGTCTGCGGAGGAAAAGAAGCCCTCCCAGGAGGAGCTGTTCGACAAGTTCAAAGAGACGCTCAACAACGCCACGCTGGTGGGGAACTTCACCGTGCTCGGCCAGGATGAGCAGACGCTGCGTCCCGAAGAATACACGATCTCCAGCGTGCAGAAGTTGGATGAGGGGGACTACTGGCTCTTCAAGGCCCGCATCAAGTATGGCGACACCGACCGCACCATCCCCATGCCGCTGGAGGTGAAGTGGGCGGGAACGACGCCGGTGATTACGCTCGACAACGTCACGATCCCCGGCCTGGGAACCTTCGACGCCCGCGTCGTAATCCACGACAACCAGTACGTCGGCACGTGGCGCCATGGCGAAAAAGGGGGGCAGCTCTTCGGCGTCATCGAGCACAACGACGCCGCGGAGACGGAGTGACCGTGCGATCAATGGCCGGCCTTTGATCCTGGGATACTGGCCCCGGTGCGACTTTGCGGCGAAAATTTTTCGCACGTGTCGATTTCGGGCGCCGCCGTTCGACCACTGGGAAAGGCGCGCATCTATCGCGGCCGAATGGCGTACATTCACTCGTTCTTAGCCCCTGCATGTCGATCGCTGTTCAAATACCCTACATGCTCCGCTGCGAGTGCGGCGGCGCCGCCGAGCTTTCCGTCTCGGCGGCGACAGTGCGGGCCGCCCTGGAGCAGCTCGAACGGAGTCATCCCGCGCTTTACCGTAGCGTGTGCGACGAAACGGGGGCCGTGCGCCGGCACGTCAATCTGTTCGTGAACAACTCTTTCCTGCCTCCGCGGGAAGGACTTGACGCGTCGCTCGCGGCGGGCGACATTCTCACAATCATGCCTGCTGTCTCTGGAGGTTGAACTGAAGCCATGCCGGACCGCGTGATTCTCTGCATCGGAACTAAGAAGGGGCTGTTCGTCGCCGAGGCCGCCAGGTCGCGACACCGCTTCGAGCTGCGAGGGCCGTTCGGACCCGGGGTGGCGGTATTCGCCGCGTTGATCGACACCCGCCGTTCGCCGCGCCTGTACGCTTCGAGCTGCAACGCCTTCTTCGGCATGAAGGTCCTGGCGTCGCACGACCTGGGGCAGAAGTTTAAGGAGACGAAATCGGCCCCCGCCTTCCCCAAGAACGACGGCCGCGCGCTGGCCAACATTTGGTCGCTGGAGGCGGGGGGCGATACGCGGGACCTGTTGTGCGGCGTGGAGCCGGCCTCGCTGTTCCGCAGCAGCGACGGCGGCGACTCGTGGGAGTTGGTCGGAGGGATCAGCAATCACGACCACGCCCGGCAGTGGCATCCGGGCAACGGCGGCCTCTGCATGCACACGATTATTCGCGACGGGAACCGCGTCCACGTGGGCATCTCGACCGGCGGCCACTACCTGAGCGAGGACGGCGGCGAGACCTTCGCTCCCTCCAATCAAGGCGTCGGCGCCGGGTTCGTGCCTGATCCCTACCCCGTGTTCGGCCAGTGCGTCCATAAGATCGCCCGCCATCCGGACGCTCCCGGCCGGCTCTACATGCAGAACCACGGCGGCTGGGAGGATCGTCCGGGGATCGGCGTGCTGCGGAGCGACGATCACGGCCGCACGTGGCGGTCGATCAGCGAGGGTCTGCCTTCCGACTTCGGCTTCCCGATCGTCGTTCACCCGCACGACCCCGAGACCGTGTACGTCGTGCCGCTGGAGCCCGCGACGCGCACCTGCCCTGAGGGCAAGCCGGCCGTCTGGCGGAGCGAGAACGGCGGCGAGAAGTGGAAGAAGCTCGCCACAGGATTTCCCAAGAAGGAAAGCTACTTCACGGTCCTCCGCGACGCGCTGGACGTGGACCAACTCAAGTCGCCTTCGCTCTACCTGGGAACGACCACCGGGCAGCTCTGGATCGGCCGCGACGGCGGCGAGCAGTGGGAGTGTCTCTTCGACTCGCTCCCGCCCATCAACTGCGTGAAGGCGGCGGTTGTTTGAGTCAATCACGGCGCCGAAGTGCTACAACGCCTTGGCCGCCTGCTCCGCCGGCGCTTCGTCCGGGCGGCCGACCTGCGAGAACATATCCGCAATCACCTCCTCCAGCGGCGGCTCTTCGACACTCACATCGGCGATGGCGTGCCGGGAGAGGATGGCCGAGAGCGTCTCGGCCACCTTGCCGCGTTCGACGCGGAGGCGGGCCTTGGGAGGATGGGCCTCGATCACTTCGCCCCACCGCGCCAGGTCGTCCAGCGGCCGGTCGTCGGCGAACAGGAGCGTCATGATCTTGTAGCCGCTGAATTCGTCGATCACCCCGGCCAGGGAGCCGTCATAGCGAATCCGCCCTTGGGCGATGATCACCACCCGGCGACACAGGGCGGCCACGTCCTTCATATAGTGGCTGGTGAGCAGAATCGTGATTTTTCGCTTGTCCTGATAGAACTTCAGGAACTGCTGAACGTTGTGTTGCGCCA
>JAHWKS010000171.1 GCA_019347795.1 Planctomycetota bacterium
GATGACGACCCCCGCCAGCACGGCGCCGGCGATATAGACGACGAACTGAATGCAGTCGTTCCAGACCACCGACTTCATCCCGCCGAAGAACGTGTACAGGATGGTGGCGGCGCCCATAACGACGACCGACTGCATCAGCGGAATCCCCGCCGCCTTTTCCAGGGCGATCGCCGCCAGGTAAAGCCGCAGGCCGTCGGCGGCGTTGCGGGTCACGAGGAACATCAGGCTGGCGGTCTGCTTCGTGGCCCCGCCGAACCGCCGGTGCAGCACCTCGTACGACGTGAAGAGCGTCCCCTCGAAGTACCGCGGCAGAAACAGCCACACCACGGCCACGCGGCCGATCACATATCCCAGCGCGAGCTGCAAAAACGTGAGATCGCCCCCCGCGGCGACCGCCAGCCCGGGAACGCTGAGGAAGGTGGCGGTGCTGGTCTCGGTCGCAACGATCGACCCCAGCACCGCCCACCACGGCAGGTTCCGCCCGCCGAGCAGATAATCGCCGAGATCCCGCTGCCCCCGCCCCAACCACAATCCAAGCCCCACCGCCGCCGCCAGATAGGCGAGCAGGACGGCAACATCGAGGGACGAAAGGTTCGGGGTCATTCACCCAGTGGAAAAAGAATCCGCATCATTGGATATCCGCGACTCTTGGAACCAAGGGAGTGTAGCTGCCCGCGTGTTTGTGGTCAAACAAACAGGCCGATTGTGAATTACAATGCGGTTCCGACGAAACTTCCTGAAAAGGCCCTGGCAGCAATGCTCGACCACCTGACCACCGAAGCCCGCAACCCGGCGTCTGCGGCGATCGATGCGCTTTCGCCGCTGGAAATCGTTCGGCTGATGAACGATGAGGATGCGAAGGTGGCGCCGGCGGTGCGGGCCGAGGAGGCGAAGATCGCCGCGGCGATTGAGGTGATCGCCGACCGGCTGCGGCAGGGGGGACGGCTGATCTACGTGGGCGCCGGGACCTCGGGACGGTTGGGAGTCTTGGACGCGGCCGAATGTCCGCCGACCTTCAGCACGCCGCCGGAGATGGTGGTGGGCCTGATCGCCGGCGGCCGCGACGCGCTGGTGCGGGCGGTGGAAGGGGCGGAGGACCATCCCCAGTCCGCCGTCGTTGATCTGGAATCGGTGGGGCTCTCCGATCGCGACGTGCTGGTGGGCATCGCCACCAGCGGCCGCACGCCGTACGTTCGCGGCGCCCTCGAATATGCGAGGCGGGTGGGCGCCTACGCCATCGGCTTCAGTTGCAATCCCGACTCGCAGCTCGTCGGCGCCGCGGATCTGATGATCGCCCCGGTTGTCGGACCGGAGGTCGTCAGCGGCTCCACCCGGCTTAAGGCGGGGACGGCCACCAAGCTAGTCCTCAACATGTTGACCACCGGCGCCATGGTTCTCTTGGGAAAGACCTACGGCAACCTGATGGTCGATCTCAAGGCGACGAATCAAAAACTCACCGAGCGATCCAAAGGCATCGTCGCCGCCATGACCGGCTTGTCTCGAGAGGATGCCGAGCGGCTGTTGGGCGGGTGCGGCGGCGAGGTGAAGACGGCGATCGCGGTTCACCACCGCCGCGTCTCGCCGGATGAGGCGCGGCGGCTGCTGCACGAGGCGGGCGGGCAGTTGCGCGCCGTGGTCGGCGATGATTTGTCGGACTCGCAAAAGCCGCTGCCGCGATCGTCTTCCGCCAATACGCTGTTGCTGGGGGTCGAGGGAGGGGGGACGAAGACGCTTGCGTGGCTGGCGGCGGTTTGCGATAACGGCCGTTTCGAGGTGCTCGGTCGCGGAGCTGCGGGACCGTCGAATATCCAGTCGGTCGGCGCCGGACCCGCGACCCAGAACGTCGCCCGCGCCGTGGGGGAGGCTTGGGAGAACTCAGGGCTTCGCCCCTGCCAAGTCGCCGCGGCGTGCCTGGCGATGGCGGGCGCCGATCGCCCCGCTGATCGGAAGCTGTGGCGCCAGTGGGCGGAAGGCGGCGGCGTGGCCGAGCGCGTCGACGTCGTCAACGACGCGCTTCCCGTCCTCGCGGCCGGAACGCCCGAGGGTTGGGGCGTGGCGCTCGTGGGCGGGACTGGGTCGTTCGCCTTCGCCCGGGCGCCGGGCGGCGAAACCGCTCGGGCCGGCGGTTGGGGCTACCTCCTGGGGGACGAAGGAAGCGCCTATGCGATCGCGCTGGCCGGCCTCCGCGCCGCCGCCCGCTTCGCCGACGGCCGGGGCCCCGCCACCTCGCTGCTCGATCGCTTTCTCCGGCGGCTCGACGTCGCGCAAAGCGAAGAGCTGATTTCCGCCGTCTATCATCCCGAGCACGATCGCCGCTGGCTGGCGGGACTGGCCGACGTGGTATCCGCCTCCGCCGAGAGCGATCCGGTCGCCGCGGCGATCCTGGCCGACGCCGCCCAACAACTCGCGGACCTCGTCATGACCGCGGCCGGTAAAGTGGGATTCGCAGATTCCTTGTTTCCGTTCGCCGTGACCGGCGGCGTGCTCCTCAACACGCCGCGGGTGCTGGGAACGATTCGGGCCCGCCTGGCGGCTGTTACGACCGATATCACGCTTGTCGAGGAGCCGATTCGCGGCGCCCTCGTCCTGGCGAAGCAGGCGTTGGCGAGATCGTAGACCGCTGCAAACGTCGCCTTTCGCTCCGCGCTCGGGCCGTGCCCAGCGCGGAGCGAAAGCCGACAATGCGTTCATGCCGCCGTCCGTTGCAATTACACTGCATGCGGGCTTCTCCTCAAGACAAACGGCTTCAACGATGAAAATTACCGCACCATGCTGCATCGCAATGCTGTTGCTGACCGCACTTACGCCGCTGGCGGCGGATGAGCGGCCGAACTTTGTCGTGATCATGGCCGACGACCTGGGGTACGGGGATCTCGGCTGCTACGGCAACGAGCGGATCGAGACGCCGCAGCTCGATCGGCTGGCGGCCGAGGGGATGCGGCTCACCGACTTTCATTCCAGCGGCGCGGTGTGCAGCCCAACGCGGGCCGGGCTGCTGACTGGGCGATATCAGCAGCGGGCGGGAATCCCCAGCGTGATCGTCGCCGACCCGCAGCGGGAAACGCACCCGCACGGCCTTCAGGACCGCGAGGCGACGTTCGCCGAACTGCTCTCCGCCGCCGGCTACAAGACCGCCATCTTCGGCAAGTGGCACCTCGGCTACTACCGCAAGTACAACCCCGTGCGGCACGGCTTCGGGCGGTTCCGCGGCTATGTGAGCGGCAACGTCGATTTCTTCTCGCACGTGGATCAGGCCGGCCGGCTCGATTGGTGGCGGGATGAGCAGATCGACGACGAGCCGGGCTACACAACGCACCTGATCACCGAGGACGCCGTCTCATTCATCGCGGCCAACCACGACGAGCCGTTCTGTCTCTACGTCCCCTACGAGCCGCCGCACTACCCGTACCAGGGCCCGAATGATGAGCCGGTCCGCACGGTGGGGAAGCCGCGCGGCAAGGCGGAGTTGGATCAGTCCGCCCAGGAAATTCAGCGGGCGTATAAGGAGATGGTCGAGGAGTTGGACAAAGGGGTGGGCGAGATCGTCGCCGCGCTCAAGAAGCACGGCGTGGAGCGCCAAACGCTCGTCCTGTTCTTCTCCGACAACGGCGCCACCCGGCACGGGAGCAACGGCCCCTTGCGCGGCTTCAAAGGCCAACTTTGGGAAGGAGGGCATCGCGTCCCCTGCATCGCCTGGCGGCCGGGGACGATCTCCGCCGGGAGCGACTCGGCCGAGTTGACGATCACGCTCGACGTCATGCCGACGCTTTTGTCCGCCGCCGGCGTGAACCCGCCGGAGGATCGCAAGCTGGACGGCGCCGACCTCCTGCCGCTGTTGACGAAAGGCGAATCGCTCCCGCCTCGCCATTTGTTCTGGGGACACGGCGATTCCCGCGCGATCCGGGACGGGCCGTGGAAGCTGATCGTGAACGCGCCGGGTCGGAAGCAACCGGGACTCTTCAACCTGGCCGAGGACATCGCGGAGCAACACGACCTCGCCCAACAGGAGCCCGCCCGCATGAAGGAGATGCGCGCCGCCATCCAAACGTGGGAGCGCGACATCGCCGCCGACGCAACGCCGCAACCCGACGCCCCGCCGCGGGAGGCGGAGAAGCCGTGAGCCGAGCGGGATCTAGTAAACTGCTGTGCGTCCCACGATTCACTGCGACTCCTACGCCGACGACCGGGACGCGCTCGAACGCCTTCGGCGGGTAGCCGCGAATGATGTTGCGGCAACATCAGTATTCCGCACATCCGACAAATCGTGTCTTAGGGACTGAAGCGGAAACGATTCATGTCCGCTGGAGCACGAATACGGCGTCTTCCGTCGTCGAGTTGACGGCGATCAGCCTTTCGAGGTCGTAACCGAAGTCGTACACGGCGGCGGTCCGCCATGCTGGAACGTGGGCAAGAAGTCGGCGGAATTGCGGCGCCGTGTAGGTGCGAAACGACGTTTCTCCCTCGAGTCGAAAGGCTCGCGTCGGCGTATACACGTCGTATGTCATTCCGCACCGCTCCTGCCGGCGGCGAAGGTTTCGCTCTTTGATCCACAGTCGTGTGATCACCGCCAGATGCCCGCGGCGGGCGGACCACGACTCGGCCCCGGTCGGCTCGGCCGCCGTCGGCGTCAGGTGCAACCCCAGCACGTACAAACCGCCCGGCGCCACTGCGTCGGCCATGCTTTCCAAGTGGCTTTGGGCCTGCCGCTCGGTCGGGAGATGCCGGAAGCTGTTGATCGTGTTGACGGCGGCGTCCACCGGACGGGACAGGCGGAAGTCGCTCATGTCCCCGATCCGGCACGACGCCGCAAAGCCGTGTCGCTTCAATCGCCGGTTGCAGTAGTCCGCCATCCGCGGATTCAGGTCCAAGCCCGCGGCGCGATATCCCTGCTTCGCCAGGCGGAACAGCAGCCGCCCGGTGCCGCACGCCGGCTCAAACACCCGCTTCACCTTCCGCTCCGCGTGTTTCTCGAAGCAGCCAAGAAGGAACCGCACTTCGGCTTGCCAGTCGGACCCGTAGACGACGTCGTAGTACGAAGGAAAGTCATAAAGATCGCCCTGAATCGTTTCCATTATGTGCTTCTGGAGTTGAACAGAAGGCAACGGAGAGAACCGAGGAAACTCTCTGTTTTTCTCGGTTCGGCTGCGGTTGTCTGCGGGGGTGGTTGCGGTATATTAGGGAGTTTCCCGAAGTCGATTTTCTTTAAGGAATGCTGGCATGGCCCGCGTGTGTGAAATCTGCGGCAAAAGCGCGTCGATCGGAAACCGCGTGGAGACGCGCGGCAAGGCGAAGTACCTCGGCGGCGTGGGCACCAAGGTGACGGGCATTACCCGCCGCAAGTTTAAGCCGAATTTGCAGCGCGTGAAGGTGGCTACGCCCAACGGCGGCGCCAAGTCGATGCGCGTCTGCACCCAGTGCATCCGGAGCGGCGCCATCCGTAAGAAGGTCCGGCAAGCGCCCTTCCGCCTTCCTGTGGAAGCCAAGTCGGGCGGCGCCAAGAAGGGCAAACGCAAAGCGGCGCCCAAGACCAAGTCGTAGAACAGGCGGGGGCGCCTGTCTTACTTGCAGGCGAGCCGCCTGCGCTACGTGTCCCTTGCAGGCGAGCCGCCTGCACTACGTGTCGCGCGATGAGCCTCTCTCGGGACGAAGTCCAAAAGGTATCGCTCTTGGCCCGGCTCCTGCTCTCCGAGGAAGAGCTGGAGTCGATGACCGCCCAACTCGGCCGCGTGCTGGATTACGTCCAGCAGCTTGAAGAGCTGGACACCGAAGGAGTCGAGCCGATGGCTCACGCCATCGACCTTTCCAACGTCTTGGCCGAGGACGCGATCGAGCCAAGCCTTTCCCGCGAGGCCGCCCTTGCCAACGCCCCCAAGCGCGACGACGAGTGTTTCCGCGTCCCCGCCGTGCTGGGTGATTGACGAGCCGAATAGCTGGGCGAATCGCTAATGGCCGACCTGCACGAACTCACCGCCGTCGAGTTGCTCGCGAAGCTGCAATCGGGCGAGGCCACGTCGGTGCAGGCGACACAGGCGTGTCTCGACCGCATCGCCCGCCTGGACGACGATCTGGGGGCGTTCCTGAGTACGTTCCCCGAGTCCGCGTTGGCCCGCGCCGCCGAGATCGACCGCCGCCGGTTGGCGGGCGAACGGCTGGGGCCGCTCGCGGGAGTTCCCGTGGCCGTTAAGGACGTGGTCGTCGTCGAAGGCGCGATCACCACCTGCGGCTCGAAGATGCTGCAGCAGTACCGCTCCCCGTTTCACGCCACGGTCATCGAGAAGCTGCTGGCGGCCGACGCCGTGTTGATCGGCAAGACCAACATGGATGAGTTCGCCATGGGGGGCTCCACCGAGAACTCCGCGTATCGGCTTGCCCGCAACCCGTGGGATCGGGAGCGCACGCCCGGCGGATCGAGCGGCGGGGCGGCGGCCTGCGTCGCCGCGCGGATGGCGCCGCTCTCGCTGGGGAGCGACACCGGCGGCTCGATCCGTCAACCCGCCTCGTTCTGCGGCGTGACGGGGCTCAAGCCGACCTACGGCCGGGTGAGCCGCTGGGGACTGGTCGCTTTCGCCAGCAGCCTCGATCAGATCGGCCCGCTCGCCAAGACCGCGGAAGACTGCGCTTTGCTCCTGGAGGCGATCGCCGGGCACGATCCGCGGGACTCCACCTCCGCCCCGCAGTCGGTTCCCGCGTACAGCCGCACGGTCAAAGAGCCGCTCAAGAAGCTGCGGCTGGGGGTGGCGAGGGAGCATTACGGCGAAGGGCTCGACGCCGAGGTGGAGGCGGCGGTGCGGAAGGCGATTCGGGTTTATGAGTCGCTCGGGGCCGAGGTTCAGGAGGTTTCGCTGCCGCACAGCCGGTACGCGATCGCCACCTATTACATCATCGCCCCCAGCGAAGCGTCCAGTAATCTGGCCCGTTACGACGGCGTCCACTTCGGCTACCGCACCGACGAGCAAGCGATGCTGGCCGAGCTCGCCGCGGAGCGAAAGGCGCTGGAGACCGCCGGCGACCAGCGCGGCTTGGATGAGCTGGACGCGCCGCTGGTGCGAATGTACCGCAAGACCCGCAGCGAGGGGTTCGGTCCCGAGGTCAAGCGGCGGATCATGCTCGGCGCCTACACGCTCAGCAAGGGCTACTACGACCAGTACTACGTGAAGGCTCTCAAGGTGCGGCGGCTGATCCGGCAGGATTACGACGCCGCGTTCAAGAATGTCGATCTGCTGATCGGTCCCGTCGCCCCGACCGCCGCATTCAAGCTGGGCGAAAATGTGAACGATCCGCTAGGGATGTACCTGGAGGATCTCTACACCGTGAGCGCCAACCTGGCGGGAATCCCCGGAATCTCGATCCCCTGCGGCGTCACCGCCGCCGGTCTGCCGGTCGGTCTGCAGCTTCAAGCCCCGGCGTTTGAGGAAGAGCGCCTCCTGCGCGCCGCCTGCATGTTTCAGGCGGCGACCGACTGGGACGACCGGGCGCCGGAAAGTCTCGGCAGACCGGCCTAACGAAACAGCGGCGATTCTCTCCGCGCCGTCGTACTCGCATGTGTACCGGCGACGCATGCGCTGACGACGGTCACCGCATCGCGAGCATCGCGGCGCTCGCTTCACGAACGGCGTGCTCGAAGTCATCCAGGCCTACGACCAGATAGGGCCCGCGTCCCGGACAAGTGGCCAGGCGGCGAAGCTTGGCTGCGTAGTCTTCGGCATCGACGTTTCCCGGAGTCGCGTCGCCGCAAACCGATGGTTCGACAATGACCACGAGCCTCGCGGCCGGCGACGAAGCGAAACCATCCTCGGGCAACCCATCGACGCACGCCCGGGACTGCTCGATCCAGAAGTCGCTGACGACGCCCGACGTCGAGCCCGCCAACGCCTGTTCGAGCGCGGCGCCGCGAGTCGTGATGCGCGCCCTCGCCTCGTCGATCGTGCAGTCGGCGATCTTCTCAGAGAAGGGATCTGCACAAAACACGGCGCCGGAATTCTCGGCGACTCGCTCCGCAAGTTGAGTTTTCCCGGCGCCGGGCGGGCCGGTGATCGCCAGGTAATGCGGCGTGTGGTTGAGATGATCGAGCAGCCGGCGGACGGTCCAGCCGATGAGCGGGTGCTGCATCTGCGGCGCCGCCTCGCAGGCCGGCGCCAGGACGAATCGCCGATACGCCATCCGCGCGTGCGGGAGCGTCAGCTCCAGAGTGTCCAGCACCACGTCGTCATAGAGGAGCAGGTCAAGGTCGAGGGTCCGCGCATCCCACTGCGTCTCCCGCCGCCGGCCGGCATCCTTTTCGATGGCCATCAACACGTTCAACAGTTCCTGGGGAGAACGCGATGTTTCCAGGAGCATCGCCCCGTTGAGAAACGCCGGCTGCCCTGCCGGCCCGCCGACCGGCGCCGTCTCATGCCAGGGGCTGCGAGTTGCAAGCTGTAACCAGGGCGAGGCGCCGACGGCGGCGACGGCGCGCACCAGCCTCGCGGACCGATCGCCGAGATTGGCGCCGAGGCTCACAAGCGCCTGTGCCATGATTTTTCGCAAGCGATGACGC
>JAHWKS010000172.1 GCA_019347795.1 Planctomycetota bacterium
CTCCACGCGACAGCGGCTGGAGCTGTTCGCGAGCGTCTGCCGGGCCGTGCAGCACGCGCACCAGAAGGGCATCATTCACCGCGACATCAAGCCGTCGAACATTCTGATCACGACCGACGACGATCGCCCCATGCCCAAAGTGATCGATTTCGGCATCTCGAAGGCGCTCAGTCAGCGCCTTACGGAAAAGACGCTCTTCACGGCCTACGGTCAGATGATCGGCACGCCGCTGTACATGTCTCCGGAACAGGCTCAGCTGTCGGGGCTGGACGTCGACACTCGCAGCGACGTCTATTCGCTGGGCGTCTTGCTCTACGAGTTGCTGACAGGCGCCACGCCATATGACAAAGAGACGCTGCGCAAAGCGGGCTTGGATGAAATTCGCCGCATGATACGCGAGGAGGAGCCGCCCCGCCCCAGCGCCCGCGTCAGCACACTTGAAGCCGAAAGACTGATGACGGTCTGTGACCGGCGCGCCGTCGACCGCCGCAAGCTTTCCCAATCGCTTCGCGGCGAGCTGGATTGGATCGTGATGAAGGCCATGGAAAAGGACCGCAACCGGCGGTACGAATCGGCCAGTGCTTTTGCTGCGGACATTGAGCGATATCTGAATGGTGATCCGGTTCAGGCGTGTCCGCCATCTTTATGGTACCAGTTCGGTAAATTTGCGCGGCGGAAGAAGGCCGCGTTATCGATGTCCGCCCTTCTCGCCGTGGCAATGCTCGGGGGGTCGGGGGTCAGCACCTGGCAGGCGGTGCGGGCGACCGCGGAGGCCGAGCGGGCGGCCAGAGCGGAACGACTTGCAGGCGACCGGCTGCAAGAAGTCGAAAAGCAGCGCCAGCTTGTCGAACAAAACTACCGCGAGGCCCAGGCGCAAGGCGAGCGGGCCGAAGCCAACGTGGAGATGGCGCTCGACGTTCTCGATGACGTCGTGCTGGCCAGGATCGGTGAGGATCAGATCTATCGCGAAGGCGCCGCAACCAAAGAAAAACGCGAGTTGCTGGCCAAAGTTCTTGAAGTCTACGAAGGGCTCGCGCGGCAGAATGCACAGAGTCCAAAAGCGCGGCATCAGATGGCGACCGCGTACAGCCGAGTAGCGCGCATCCGATCGGCCCTGGGACAAAGCAAGGCGAGAATGGATGCAATCCGCCTGGCGATCCGCACATTACAGGACCTCGTACGGGAGTTTCCGGAGACGCCGGAGTACCAGGCTGATCTGGCGCACGCCTACGTGCAACTGAATTCTTCTGAGATGCGGGACAAGGCGATTACATTGCTCGAACGACTGGCCGAGCGATATTCGGCGGTTCCCGAGTACCGGGCGGAATTGGGCACTGCCTTGAACCGTCGCGGACGGGCAAGATTCATGTTGGGTTCGGCCCATTACATGGACGCGGAAGAGGATCTTCAGAAATGCGTCCGGCTGTATGAGAAGTTGGCGGAGGAGGTCCCCGACTCTGTGGAGTACACCCAGGGCCGCGGCTGTGGCAATCTCGCGGAACTGTTGATCCGGCAGCACCGCTACGAAGAAGCGGAAGCGTGTTTGAAAGGGAAATTGCGCGTGACGCAGGACTACGCGAATCGGTTTCCGAACGATCACGTCGGCATCTTCCATTTGGCTCGAGCCCGCCAATACATGGGTTACCTTTATGCCAGAATCGAGCGAGCGGAGGAAGCGGAACAGGCTTATCGCGAGTGTCTCCGACTCGAAGAGCAGCTTTGCCGGCAACTGCCCGGCCACTTGGACTACGTTCGCTATCACAACATCGCCAGCTCGGCGTTTGTGCGCTTGTTAAGCAACCGCGGCCAACATGACGACGTTACGACCTTCCTGGAAAGCTGGTTTGAGCGTCTTCCGCCCAACGCCTTCACTTATACGAGCCGAGGATCTCTGTTTCACCAGCTGAAGCAATACGCACGTGCCCGTGATGATCTTGATCACGCCGTCAAGCTGGCCCCCGAATACTTCAAGGCGTACGTTTGGCGAGCACGGGTGCACCAGCAACTCGAGAATCACGACCTAGCGGTCCGCGATTACAGCACGGCCCATCGGCTGAATCCTTTCGACCCACAGATCCAATTCGAGCGAGCGTTTTCCTACACGGCTCAGGGGGAATTCCTCAACGCTCTGCGTGATTACGAAGCCTGCGTAGCAAGTCGCCCCGACTCTCCCAAGCACCTCAACGCACTGGCCTGGTTTCTTGTCGCCTGCGCCGACAGAAGTTTGCATAACGGTGAGCGCGCCGTCGAGCTTGGCGAACAGATCGTACGCCACGATCCAAACAATGCCAATTACTGGAACACGCTGGGCGCAGCACATTACCGTGCAGGTAATTACAAAGCAGCATGCGATGCTTTGCATAAGGCGACAGACAAGGGCGCCGGTGGCACGAGCTACGATTGGTTCTTCCTGGCAATGGCCTCTTGGAGGTTGGGAAACAGGGCGGAGGCGCTGGCCTCGTTTGACCGAGGCGTGCAGTCGATGCAAGCGAACCGTCCCACCGACAAACGACTCCTCCGCTTACGGGAGGAAGCAGAGGAATTGTTGGGCGTCGAGGACACGATGCACGACGACAAGCCGGTGGCGAAGGTTATCGACTTCGGGGATCTCCAAGGCCCTCAGCCAGCAGTTGACCGACAAGACGGTCTACACGGCGTACGGCGCGCCTGGCGCCGCAAAGCCGCCGAATACGCCGCTGAGCGGTTGGCGGAAGGAAAAACCGGAACCGGCGCCGCACTGCATTGGCGGCGGCGATGCACCCTGGAGTTGCTGCGAAAAGAGACGGAGCAGCTCCTCGGCGCTCCCGTCGAAGCTCCGAAGTTGCCCGAGGAGGCATGGGCAGCACCCAGAGAGGCAGAAGGGACAGCTGGCGCCGGCATTCCCCTCGATTCCGGCTGACCCCTCTCTCGCTCGCATCCAGTCAAAGACATCAGACCAGATCGACAGCGGCCGGGGACATCGTCTGCGCACTCCGCCCAGTCGCCTTTCGCTTTGCGCGGACAGACGTGTAACACAAAGGTTTTGTGATGCCTCGAGCCCCCGCTTCTACGAGACTGGTTCGCTTGGTGACCCTAATGGCCGTTCTGGGGGCAGTGATCCCCCCACCAGCGTGCCCACAAAGCGGCGCCACCTCCGCCGGCCCGGGGTCGCTGGTGGCCTGGGGAATTACGTCCGCGACAGACGTGCCGGCCGGAAATGACTTCGTGGCCGTTGCGGGGGGCACCTATTACAGCTTGGCCCTGCGAGCAGACGGCTCCTTGGCCGGCTGGGGAGATAATCGGCAAGGACAAATAAACGTTCCGAGTGGAAACGATTTCGTGGCCGTTGCCGCGGGCTTTCACCACGGCCTGGCCCTGCGCGCGGACGGCTCCTTGGCCGGCTGGGGATATAACGGGAGCGGGCGGACAGACGTGCCCACCGGAAATGAGTTTGTGGCCATTGCCGCGGGAGGATCACATAGCCTGGCCCTGCGGGCAGACGGCTCCTTGGCCGGCTGGGGAAGTAATTGGTTAGGGCAGACAGACGTGCCGCGTGGAAATGACTTTGCGGCCGTTGCCGCGGGCGCTTTCCACAGCTTGGCCCTGCGGGAGGACGGCTCCTTGGCCGGTTGGGGATATAACTTTTTCGGACAGACAGACGTGCCGCGTGGAAATGAATTTGTGGCCATTGCCGCGGGCGATTACTACAGCCTAGCACTGCGGGCGGACGGCTCCTTGATCGGCTGGGGAGACAACTTCTATGGTCAGACAGAGGTCCCGTCCGGAAACGACTTCCTAGGCGTGGCCGCGGGTCAGCGTCACAGTCTGGCGCTGCGGGCGGACGGCTCCCTGGTCGCCTGGGGGAGCAATCGGGGGGGACAAACCGACATGCCGGGCGGCACTGATTTCGTGGCCATTGCGGCGGGGTCTTTCCACGGCCTGGCGATTATCGGGAACACGCCCCCGCTCGCGAATGCGACTGCTCTCGTGGACGGGGCCGACATGGGACCAGTCGCTGTGGTCCCCTGCGACGGCGGAAGCGCCGTCGTCACGCTCGATGGCAGCGGCTCGACCGACCCCGATGGCGATGAGCTCCAATTCGAGTGGTCCTTCGCCGAAGGCTCCGGCATTGTGCTCGGCAGCCCCGAGGATGTAGTGACGACTGCTGAGTTTCCCGTGGGTGTTCACGAGGTGACGCTCACCGTCTATGACGTCGATGCCAGTGGCCAGCGCAAAGGGGGTGTGGACGCCGCCTACCTCACGGTCACGGTCTTCGATGATATGCCCCCGGTCGCCGAACTGACGACCGACGTGGGCGTCCTCTGGCCACCCAACCACGACACCGTCCCTGTCTTCATCTACGTCGCGGCGTCCGATGGATGCACAAGCCCCGAGAATCTTCTCATCCTTTGTTCCATCTGGAGCAGCCAGCCAGATGACTCGGGCAACGAGGACGATCTCCCAGGCGACGCGGACGGCCTCGACGGCTATAGCGCGCCGGTCGAGGTTGACGTGGAGTATCTCGGCGACGGCCTGTACGGCGCCATCGTTCTCCTGCGCGCCGAGCGCGATGGCGGCGACAAGGCGGGGCGGATTTATTCAATCAACGTCGACGTTCTCGATGAGGCAATTAATGAGAGTCACGCGAGTACGACCGTTGTGGTTCCCCACCACAGCCGGAGCAAACAGTCTAAGAGCAAATAGCCGCCGTTACCGCACGTCGGACAGGTATTCGACGAATTCGCGATCGAGGGATTCCCAGTCCTCGGCGCTCCCGTCGAAGCTCCCAAGCCGCCCGGCGGCGGCGGATAAGAAATCAGCAACAACGAACAAAGAAATAGGCGGCCGGTGAGCGAACGCCGCCAAGCTGTACGACTCACCGGCCGGGGTCTCCTTCGGGCGATAGGTCTGCGCGCCCGAAAGATGGCTCTTTCATTCTAGAGCGCGGACCGCCTCTTTGGGAGATTCGACCCCATGTTTCCGCTCTCTTGGCTCCGCCCGCTCAAGTCTCGTCCCTCAACCTCCCGCAAGCGTCCGCCCCGCCGCCGGACAATACCGCGGATCGAAGCGCTCGAGGACCGCGCTTTACTGGCCACGATTGTCGTCACGTCCACTGCGGACACCGTCGACGATACCGACAGCGTAACCACCCTCCGCGAGGCCATTCAGCAGGCCAACGCTCAAGTGAACGTGGACGCTGACAATGACGGCACACCCGAACCGGACCGAATCGAGTTCGCCATCCCCACCACCGACGCCGGCTACGATCCTGACACCGGCGCTTTCACCATTCAGCCGCAGACGAGCCTGTCGGCAATCACGGATCCCGTGATCATCGACGGCTATACGCAGGCTGGGGCAAGTCCGAACACGCTGGCCGATGGCATCGACGCGGTGCTGAAGGTCGTAGTCAATGGCGCCAATGCCGTCGGCAACCACTGGGATCCAAACGGCGACGCAAATGGCTTGTTGCTCTTTACCACCACGACGGTGCGTGGGCTGGTCATCAACGGCTTCTCCCGAATGGGTATCGAACTTCGTGGCGGCGGTTCCAGCATCATCGAGGGGAATTTCATCGGCACGGACGTCACCGGCGCTTTCGCGGCGCCGAACAACATCCACGGTATCGCGATCATTGATGGTTCGCCCAACAACCTCATCGGGGGCCGCACTCCGGCAGCCCGGAACCTGATCTCGGGCAACAGCCAAAACGGCGTCGCGATTACCGGCGCCGGCGCCGCGAACAACCGGGTCGAGGGGAACTTTGTCGGCACCGACGTCACCGGTGAGAAGGCCCTCGGCAACGGGGCGGACGGCATCGGGTTCGGAGCCGGTGCGCCGAACACGATCATCGGCGGCGCAGCGCCGGGCGCGGGCAATCTCGTTTCCGGCAATGGAAGAGAAGGAATCAATGCCGGCGGTATTGAAGGCGGCATCGTCCAAGGCAACTTCGTCGGCACCGACGTCACGGGGACGAAGGCGCTCGGCAACCTTCGCCACGGCATCTTCGGAGGCAATAGTCTTATCGGCGGGACCGACCCTGGCGCCGGCAATCTGATCTCTGGGAACGGCGGACCCGGCATCGGCGGAGGGGGCTTCACAGTTCAAGGCAACCTTTTCGGCACGGATGTGACGGGTACGACGAGCATCGGCGCCGACGGCCGGCCGCTGTATAATGGGCCGGGTGCTGGGCAAACCGCCGCCGGGCTGGATTTTGCCGGCGCACTGCACGCCCCCACTTTGATCGGGGGCACGGACCCGGCGGCGCGGAACAGCTTCGCGGGAAGCGTGACCATCTACTTCGGTACGGGTGGACGGGTGCAGGGGAACGACATCGGCGGCATTCTCCGCATCGGGGCGGCGACCGACATTCTGATCGGCGGCTCGGAGCCGGGAGCGGGTAACGTCATCCGTGAGGGCATTCAGCTCTTCCAGACCGTCGGCGCACGTGTCCAAGGCAACATGATCGGGACCGACGCCACTGGACTTTCGCGAACCGGCTCCGGAACGATCGAGATCTGGGGAGGTGCACACGGAAACGTCATCGGCGCCGATGGCGATGGGATTCACGACGGAGCGGAGGGGAACGTCCTTGGCTCAATCCGGATCACAGGCGTCGGCACAGACGACAACGTGGTCGCCGGCAACTTCATCGGCACCGACATCACAGGCTCCACCGCGCTGGGAGTCGGCGGCTGGGTCGTCACGGAGAACGGCGCTTCCGGCAATCGCATCGGCGCCAACGGCGACGGAGTGAGCGATGCGCTCGAGCGGAACGTGATTGCCGGCTTTCTCCAAAGTTTTAGTCCGACGGGGGCCGCCGTCGCCATCCGAGATGGGAACGATAACACGGTTGCCGGCAACTTCATCGGAACCGACGCCACCGGGCAGAACGCACTTGGGAACACGTCGCACGGGGTTTTGGTCCACGCATTCACGTCCTCGGCGCAGTCGAACGTGGTCGGGACCGTCGGCGTCGGCGTGGCCGACGACGTGGAAGGTAACGTCATCGCGTTTAAAGGACTTGACGGTTTCGCGGCGATTGTGGTGACCGAAGCAAACGCCTTCCGCGGCAACTCGATCTACTCGAACGCCGGCCTGGGCATCGACCTGGGCAACGACGGGGTCACCCCACAGGACGCCGGCGACGCGGACACGGGGGCGAACAATCTCCAGAACTTCCCGGTGCTCGACTCCGCCTCCGGCGGCGCGACGACCCGCGTCACCGGCACGCTCAACAGTTTGGCGACCACCTCGTTCATCATCGACTTCTACGCCAACGAGGAACTCGACCCATCCGGCCACGGCGAAGGGGAGCGCTGGCTCGGTTTCGCGACCGTGACGACCGACGCCGGCGGCGACGCGAGCTTCTATGCGACGGATCTGGCGGCCGCCGCCAGCGGCGAATACGTCACCGCCACGGCAACGCGGCTAGAGGACCACGACAACGATCCGGCCACGCCGCTCGTCGCGACCGACACCTCGGAGTTCTCGGCCACCGCGCCGGTCGTCAACGAGCCGCCGGTCGCCGACGCCGGCGGACCGTACCTGGTCGTCCGCGGCGGTACGGTGCGGCTCGATGCTTCCGCATCGAGTGATCCGGAGCAGTCGGCCGAGACGCTCACCTACGAGTGGGACTTCGACGGCGATGGGGTGTTCGACGACGCCACTGGCGTCAACCCGGTCTTCTCGGCCGCCGGCATCGAGACGCCTGGGACACGTACCGTTGCGCTGCGCGTGACCGACGACGGCGGGCTGACCGATACCGCCACGGGGACCATCGAGATTGTCGTGATCGCGCTGATCGACGATGACTGTCATCCGGGTCAGACGGCGCTGGCGGTCGGCGGGACGCTCGGCGGGGACCAGATCACCTTCACGCCCGGCTCGAATGCCGGCGAGGTCGAGGTGACGCTCAACGGCGTCTCCCTCGGCGTCTTTGAGCCGACCGGCCGGCTGATCGCCTACGGCCAGGGCGGCGACGACGATATCCAGGTCTCCGGCAGCATCACCCTCGCCGCGTGGCTGTACGGCGACGGCGGCAACGACCGCCTCAAGGGGGGCGCGGGGCATGACGTGCTGATCGGCAGCGCGGGCGACGACCTGCTGGTGGGCGGCCAGGGGCGCGATCTGCTGGTGGGCGGCCACGGGGCCGACCGCATTGTTGGCAATGCCGACCATGACGTCCTGATTGCCGGCGTCCTGCAGTTCGACCGTCTCGAACACGCGCTGTGCCGGATCATGGCCGAGTGGACTTCCGGCCGCGATTACCAGACGCGGATCGAAAACCTTTCGGGCGAGGGGACCGGCGAGCGCCTGAACGATGAGACCTTCCTGAAGATCGGCGGGACGGTGCTCGACGACGAAGGCGAGTCCGAAGACGTGCTCACCGGCAGCGCCGGCGACGACTGGTTCTTCTTCTGGGCGCCCGAGGACCGAGCCACCGACCTGAAGGACGAGGTCTTCGCCGACGATCTCGACTGGATCCTCGCGGAGGGATAGACGCAAAAAGCCGGGTCGCCCGCGCCGTTGGGAGACCCGACA
>JAHWKS010000173.1 GCA_019347795.1 Planctomycetota bacterium
GGTCAGGGGTCAGGGGTCAGGGGTCAGGGGTCAGGGGTCAGGGGTCAGGGGTCAGTGTCGTCGAATTGGTTGGCGGCGCCGACTCCTGACCCCTGATAAGAATCGTTCAGTCGTGCAGCCGCTCAGTTCGCCTTCTGCCGCTTCATCGGCGGGCGACGGGTGAATGCCGATTCGGATGCGGTTAGATTGGAAGCAATAGCATAGTCGAGGATGACGGGACTTGGATACGAGGTGGAAGCCGGTTCTATGGCGATTGCGGTGCGGTGTGCGAATATCGTGCGGTTTGATCCGCAGCAGGGGAAGTACATTCACTGCGACCATAAGTTCGCGGTGAAGGATGAACTGGCGGGGCGGAGCGTGCGCTGCCCCAAGTGCGGCGAAGCAGTGCAGGTGGCGGAGGCTCCTGCAGCGCAGGCCGAGGCGCCGGCGAAGCCGGTCGAGCCGGCGGCGAAGCCGCCTTCCCCCGCTGCGGAGAAGGCCGATTATTCCGATGTGCTGGATGATGAGTTTCGGCTGGAGGATCCGGTCGAGAAGCCGGCGGCGGCCTTGCCGGTGGAGTCGTCGCCGGCCGCGAAACCGCAAGCGCCCGCGCCGGAGCCGGAGGTCGCGCGGGAGGCGGCGGTGGAGGAGAAGGCGCCGTGTCCCGGGTGCGGCCGGCCCTTGTCGGTGCAGTCGATGATCTGCACTTCGTGCGGATACCACAAAGCGCTGCAGCGGCGCGTGGATGAGTTCGTCGAGGAGGACGAGGGGCCGCTCACGACGGGGTTTGAGCGATGGCTGCGCCGGCAACTGGTGGCGGGAGACGATCCGGGCGCCCTCCGCTCGGTGATGATCGTCGTGGGGCTGCTGCTGTTGGCCGGCGGCGCCTGCCTGTTTCTCATCATCGGCCACTTGATCTGGATCTTGGTCGCGGCCGCGGGAATCGTGGCGGCCGGCGCCTGGATGGGCTGGTGGCGGCTCGACCCGTGGCAGGCGCTGCTCTTCGTGAACCGCACGATCGGCTGGCGAACTCCGGCGCCCCCCTTCGCCCGGCGGCAGGTATTGGACCTCCGCGACATGGGGCTCAACGACGAGGAGCTGGCGAACCTCCAGAACCTCGCCGACTTCGACGTGATCGACCTGGAGGGAACGCCGATTACCGACCAAGGGCTGCACGCGCTGTACGACCACCGCAACCTTCGCTACATCGTTCTCCGCGATACGCAGACGAGCGAAGAGGGCGTCGCCGGCCTGCAGCGGGCGCTGCCGAAGGCGTCGATCTGGCGCTGAGTTGGAGTCCCGCCTTCAGGCGGCGAGCTGATGCCAAGACACGCTAAAGCGTGGACTCCAGCTAATCGAACCGCCGCTCCACGCGATACGATACTCGCTTCAGCGCGGCGGCGGAGAGGATAACGTCGGTCTCTTCCGATGCGGAGCGGAAGTGAACGAAGTCCTCGCCGCGGCGGATCACGCGATAGACGTTCGAGCGGAACTCTTCTTCGCCCCGCGTCTTCCGCAATGCCTGCTCAGTCGCATCGTCAAGCTTCACGGCCTGATACCCGCCGGCGAAGGTGTCGAGGAAGAACTCCTGTCCTTCCTCGAAGAACTCGACGAGCCGGTTCGGAGTCCGCGGCGCATCCCATGCCGCGCCAACCGCGGCCAAAGACGTCAGCACAATCGCCATCGCTACGCAAAGATGTCGTCGCATCGCCGGGTCCCTTTCAAGAGAGGGTTCATTCAAGGAGCAGGATGATGCTTCACACGCCCGGCATCGTCGGCGAAAGCTAGGCCGCGGGCGATGTTCGTGATCGCCGGCGGCGGGAAAGCAACGGCAAGCCGCTCGGCAACAGGGCCAGCGGCACCAGGAAGTGCGTCGTCCGCACGAGCACCTCGGGATAGGCGCCCCAGCCGTAGGCGGTCATGCGGGAGAACGCCGTCACCAGGCCCCAGAACGCCATCCACCATAGCAGGGCCGGCCAAAAGCGAGCCACGAGCACGATCGCCACCATGATGTCCACCGCGCCGATCACGCGGAGGGCCGCGGCGGCGCCCGCTTCCTCGATCCGCAGGCCCAGCAGGTTCTGCCCCGAGCTAATGACTAGATCGATGAAGCCGGGATGCAGCAGGAGCGCCTCGTAGCCGTGGCTGAGGAAGACCGCCGCCGTCCCCAGCCGCAGCACCCAGTGCATCGATTCGGCTGCCCCGGCGCGCTGAGTCGCCACGAGCACCGCCAGGGCCAGCGGCGTCAGGTAGCGAAGGGCGTGCGCGGGCGGGGCGATCTCGCTGAAGGCATGTCCGCCGCCGTGCCGGTCGGCTAAGGCCTCCAGCAGCATGTAAACGCCCAGCGGCGCCAAGAGAAACCAGCGGGGGCGGGCGAGAGCGAGGACCGCCGCGCCGGCGGCCGCTCCGATCGCCGCGCGTTCGATCCCCCGGGCCGCCTCGTGCGAGAGGCCCAGGTCCAGAAAGAGAAAGGCGTTGATCGACGTGCCGTCGCCGCGAAAAACCTGAGCCGCCATTCCCAAGGCCGTCGTCGCCGCCGCGAGCGCCAGCAGTTTGAGGGAAAGCCGGCGTCGGCCGGCCTCCTCGAGCGTGTCGGCGGCGGCCTGCAGCGCGTCGTTCGCCGATGCTTGTGTCTCGCTGGTAGCTTGCGACATGATCGCGACTCGCCTTTCTCGCAAATTGCCTGCGCCGCGCCGGCCGTGTATCGTAGAAGCGAACGTTTCGATTAGCGGCCATTTCCAAGTGAGGAAGCATGTTGCACGCGACTCGCCCACGCCGATCGCTCCTCTGCGTGTTGATTCTATCGCTCGCGCCGGCCGGCGCCACCGCCTTGGCCGACGACATCGGCGCCCCGGCACAGCGGGCCGCGCGGCCGTTCATGCACTTCCGGATCATGTGGATGCACAATCCGCAGACGGAGGCGGTGGTCAGTTGGTCCACGCGCGAGAAGGGGGACGAACACCGCGTCTACTACGACACGGAGGCGCGCGACGGCGGTCTCGACGCCTACGCCCACGAGGGGGCGCCGATCAAGTCGGGCCGCTACACGATGACCAGCAGCGACGAAGACACGCCTCCGGCCCATTATCATCACGTTCACCTTCGCGACCTGACGCCAGCGACGAAGTACTACTTTACCATCGCGAGCGACGACCACGTCTCGCGCGAGTTTCACTTCATCACCGCCCCGGATGACGACCGGCCGTTCAAGCTCCTGTTCGGCGGAGACTCCCGCCGGCCGCCGTCGCTTCCGGAAAGCCACGAGGATCGGCGGGCGATTAATCGCCTGATCAAAGAGCTGGTCGAGCAGGACCCGGACATTATCGCCCTCGCGCACGGCGGCGATTACTGCACCCGGGCCCAGTGGCGGTTCATAACCGACTGGCTTTCCGACCACGAGCTGACGATTACCGACACCGGCCGCATCTTGCCGATCATTCCCGCCCGCGGCAACCACGACCGCGACGTGGTGTTTGAGGAGATGTTTTTCTGGCCCGGCCGCGAGCACGATTACTACTACGCCACGCCCCTTTCCCGCCGCGCGGTGCTGCTGACGCTCAACACCGAGATCAGCAAGGCGGGGGACCAGCGCAACTGGCTGGAGGCGGAGCTGAAGCGTCAAACGGCGTCGGACCTCACGTGGCTGGCGGTGCAGTATCACGTGCCAAGCTACGGGAGCGTCAAGTCCTTCCAGCAGGGCGCCTCGCAGCGGCAGCATTGGGTCCCGCTGTTTGAAGAGTACGACGTGGACCTGGTGTGCGAGGCGGATCACCACAGCCTCAAGCGCACGGTCCCCATTCGCGAGGATAAGCACGATCCGGAGCGCGGCATCGTTTACATCGGCGACGGCGGCCTGGGCGTGCCGCAGCGGAAGGTGGACAACAGCCGCTGGTATCTTCAGCCGCCGGGCATGGCCATCAGCGCGCACCACGTTCACCTGCTGGAGTTCGGCGACAGCCAACTGCACGGGCGCGCCATCGGTCTGGACCGCGACGTCCTCGATGAGTTCACGCTCCAGGCGAAGTAATCATCAACGAAGCGCGGTGACACGGACGGGGTCGGGGTGGTTTTTCGGCCATGGATTTTGCGATGTGGCGAGACGATTGGCCGAAAAACTCCCCGACCCCTTCCGGGTGCTTGCTGCGTGTGACGCCAGCCAAACGATGGATCGGACTCGTCGGAAGGCGACATCCGCGCAACAAGCTGCCGTGCGACTTTCGATCCAGTCTTGGAAAGAGCCGAGGCCGAACTCGCCGCACTATGCGCATCTGTAATGCGAGGCGCGCCGTACGCAAATGATGCCTGGCGCCGGCGAAGCTCCAAGCGACTTAATCTGGAGTCAATGCTGCGGCCGCGCGGCCGTCCACGCAGTCAACCTTAGCGGGGTCGGGGTGGTTTTTCGGCCATGGATCTTGCGATGTGGCGAGACGATTGGCCGAAAAACCTCCCCGACCCCTTCCGGCTAGAGCGTTGGAAACGGCGTCACTTGCCGCGAGTGCGTCGCTTCGTTGCCGATGAGGACGGTGGCGGTGTTCGCCAGCCCGTTTTGCGCGTCGCTGATGGTGGCGGGGTCTTCGCGCTGGACGCAGTCCAGGAACGCCAGCAGCTCTTCCCGCGTGTCGTCGCCGGTGATGTCGATCTCCAGCGGCTTGCCGCGGTGGGCCCACGGATCGTTCGACATCTTGAGCGTCTTGCCGGAGGTGACGATCGTCGCGTCCCGGTCTAGCCGGCCGTCCTTGCTCCAGCCGGGATCCTCCACGCCCAGCTCGCGATAGAAGAGGCCTTTCTGCTGCGTGAAGAAGAGCGTGCCGCGGTCCCCCATGATCAGCTCCGAGGCGCCTTGATAGGCGTTGCTCTGGATCGACGAATAGGCGACGCGCACCGTGTAGCGGTTCTCCTCATCCAGCGTGCGGCCGGCGACGGCGTTCGACTTGGGCGGGGCCACTTCGTACTCGTATGTGCACCAGATGTTGTCGAACACCTCCCGGCCGTCGCGCCAGTAGTCGATGCCCCCGGCGCCGATCACGCACTTCGGCGGCGTCCCCAAGAGCCAGTTGACGATGTCCATCTGGTGGCTGGCCAGCTCGGTCATCAGCCCTTGCGAGTAATCCCAGTACAGCCGCCAGTTCAAGCGATGCTCCAGGGCCGACCACTTCGGCTCGCCCCGCTTGACCGGCACGGGCCGGCGCCAGTTGTTGTTGCGATGCCACTGGCAGTTGATCGCCGTGATGCGGCCGAGGTAACCCGCCTGGACCATCGCCTGGGCCTGCTTGTAGATCGCATTGGCCCGCCGCTGCAGGCCGACCTGAAACACCGCGCCGCGCTTCTTCACGACGTCGGCCAGCTCGCGGGCCTCGTCGATGGAGTAGCACATCGTCTTCTCGCAGAAGACGTGGCAGCCGGCGTCGATCGCCTCCAGGCACATCGGATGGTGCAGATAAAGCGGCGTGGCGACGACCACCGCCTGCGGCTTCATCTCCTTGAGCATCTTGCTGTAGTTGTCGAAGGCCTTGGCCTGGGCGCCGGCGAATTTGTGGCCGTGCAGGAGGTGCGGCTCGTAGTCGTCGCAGACGGCGACGATCTCCGCACTCTCGATCGTGCTGAGGTTGCGGATCAAGTCCGACCCGCGGGCGCCGGTCCCCACCACGGCCACGCGAACCGGCGGCTGGGATTCGGCGGCGCCGGCGGCGGCCGCGGCCAAGGCGGCGCCGGAAGCGCCCGCCAGGAACTCGCGGCGGTTGGATGGTTTATAGGTCACTGGCCGATCTCCTCGTTGAGCCATGTAATGCGCGTACGGCCGTCGTCCTGCGACAGCCACGCGACCCGCAGCGGCGATGCATTTCGCTGCAACAACGCACCTCGAGCCTGCGATTCTCCCATCGCCAAAAACGCCGTAGACCAGACCTCTGCGTCGAGCGCCGTCGGAGCGATAACCGCACACGCCGCTTGTTCCGTGAGCCGCTGACGTTGCTGTGGATTCATGATGTCCGATTCGGCCTGGCTCGCGTGAAAGACGCCGGATGTCGAAAACCCCGCGTCAACCAGGTCCACGCTGCCGACTGACTGCGATTCATCATAGGGATCGCGGAGTCCGATCTTCCACGGCGTTCCATCATCCTGGGCGCCGACGGCCAGGATCGAACTCGTTCCCCCGTGCAACAGCGCCGAAGCGACGGCCTGTTCGCGAATCACGCCGCCCGCCGCATCCAGCGCGTAGCCTTTCCCGTACCCGCCGAGATTCACCTCCACGTTCGCGGACATGAAATGCACCGTACGCGCCGTCGCGTCGAGCACGACGTCTTCAATGTTACCGTCTGATTGAATCGTAATATCGAAGTATCCGCCGGTTTCGCCCCGCCGCCGCAGGCAGTCGCTCAATACACCGAACATTTCGACATCCACCTTCACCGGCCGATCGGCGGCCTCGCGGTTGATCCTCGACACCTCACTTGCCGGATCGAAGAACGAAAACAACCGCTCGATCCGCGATATCTCGTCCAGCGCCGCCTCGCCCACCGCGGTGAGATGCTCCTCATCCTCCCCGGTCAGCCAGACCTCAAACAGGGAGGCCATCGCCGGGCGGCGGCAGCGAACGATGCTAGGCATAACACCGCACTTCATAAATCCGCGCGGTCTCCGACCCGTTGGTGTCGTTGATGTGGATGTGCAGCGACTTCGCCTCCACGGGCTCAAATTTGTGCGGGCACAGGCGCTGGTGATTGTCCCGCACCTCGGCCACCGTTACTTCCTTGCCGTCGGCCGTCTTGGCGATGATCGTGTAGTCGCGAACCGTCTCCGGCTGCGGGGCGCGGATCATGTGGCTGTTGTGGGTGTCGCTGGAGGTGAGCGTCAGCTCGCGGTGAAAGCCGCTGTCGAAGGTGAGCTGCACCCGGCCGATCCGCTGCGGCTTGTCCCATGCCAGCTCCAGCCAGGCGCCGCCGTCGGTCATTTCGCCGATCCAGCGATTGCCGACTTCGCCGTACATGTCGCGGACGGACCCGTTGAGCACGTTGTCCGCCTTCGCCTCCTGCCAGACTCCGGAGGCGGATACCTTGGCGCCGCGGGCAAGGTCAGCCGGGTCTTCGTTCTTCAAGTTCTTGATCGTCTGATCATCGCGCAGCAGCGTTTGCTGCAGCTCGACCAGCCGCCGGTCGTCCTGGTAAAGCTGCCGCGGGGTGATGCCGTACCGCGAGCAGAGCGCCGCCGCCGTGCCGGCCGCCTGCCCCATCACGGCGCAGGTAGCCATCACGCGAGTGGAGGTGAACGCCACATGGCTGCAGCTCGCGTTGCGGCCGGCCATGAACATGTTGGCGATGTCCCGGCTGTAGAGCGCCCGCAGCGGAATGTTATAAACCTCGGGCAGACGGATGCTGACGAAGGGGCGTTTATCATAGTCGTCGAAGCCGCCGGGCGGATGCTCATCCAGCCCCCAGCCGCCGATGGCGACGGCGTCTTTGAAGTCGCCGCCCAGCCCCAGCAGGTCCTGCTGTGTGAGGATGTGGTCCCCTTCGATGCGGCGGCTCTCGCGCTTCCCGGGCATCATGCCGACCCAGTCCATCGCCCACGTTTCCGACTCGGGGAACTTGCCGCTGTTCTTGATGTAGTCCCACACGCCGGTGACGATGGAAAGCAGTTCGAAGCGGATCCGCTCGTTGTCGCGAATGGTGTCGGTCTTGCCGCCCCACTCGATCCACCAGTAGCCGTACTCCCACGCGTTCTTGCCGACGCCGCGGAACCGCAGGTGCTTCTCCTCCAGCTTGCGGGCCCAGTGCGGCGGCTTGTAGGGCATCGGCTCGCCGAAGTCGCGGGCGGTGAAGAGGACGCTGCTGCCGAGCGTTTCCCGCGTCGCCGTCTCCCAGGCCAGCGGCTCGTTGAACTCCTCGCGACTCTCATGCCCCCAGCGGGTCGTGGCGCCGGCTTCGATCGCCAGCCGGGCGTCGCCCGTGCAGTCGGCGAAGATCTTTGCGGTCACCCGATAGAGATGCTCCGTCTTGTCGCAGCGGCACATCACCCGCTCGATGCGGCTGTCCTTCACCTCGGCCGCGTATAGGGCGGTATCGAGGAGGAGGGTGATGTTCGGCTCGCTGACCAGCTTGTCGTAGAGCAACAGGTCCCACATCTCCCAGCATCGCTGGCGATTATTGGCGGCGTCATCGAGCCGCAGCTCCTCGATGATGCCCCCTTCCCGCCATCCGGGCCGGCCGGTGTGCATGTTGGCGCCGACCACGTGCATCTTCACTTCGCTGGAGGAGTTTCCGCCCAGCCGCGAGCGATCCTGCGCGAGCACCACTTTGGCCCCGTTGCGAGCCGCCGCCAGCGCCGCACACACGCCCGCCGGTCCGCCGCCGGCAATCAGCACGTCGCAGTTCAGGTCCACGAGCGTCATGTGCGGCTCGCCGTCGAAGCGGCGAGCAGCGGCCTTTTCGTCCATCGGGGCGATGGCCTCGAACGATTGCCGGATTTCCTCGGGCGTCGGCGTGGCCGCGGCGGCGCGGCTCGCTTCATCCGCAGATCGGA
>JAHWKS010000174.1 GCA_019347795.1 Planctomycetota bacterium
CCGAGATGGGCACCGTTGAGGAGGTGATGGCCTGGATTATGGACACGTACAGGCAGCACGTCGGCCACGCCGTGCCCGTGGGGGTGCCCGGCACGCCGGTGGCGTTGGGCGGTTCGCTCGGCCGCCGGGAGGCGTCCGGCCGGTGCGTGGTGTACCTCGTGGCCGAGGCGGCGAAGCACATCGGCTTGAAGCTCAAGCACGCCACGGCAGTGGTGCAGGGGTTCGGCAATGTGGGAAGCAATGCCGCCCGCTTTCTCGAGGAGCTAGGGGTGCGGGTGATCGGCGTGAGCGACGTGAACACCGGCATCTATAACGCGGACGGCCTCTCGATCAACGCGCTGACGGACCACGTCTCGAAACATCGCACGCTCGTGGGCTTTCGCGGCGGCGAGGAAATCAATAACCAGCAACTGCTGGAGCTGCCGTGCGACATCCTCGTTCCCGCGGCGCTGCAAAACCAAATCACCGCCGATAATGCACCCAACATCAACTGCAAGATCCTGGCCGAGGGGGCGAACGGCCCGACCACGCTGGAGGCGGATGAGGTCCTCAACAACAAGGGCGTTTTCGTCATCCCCGATATTTTGGCGAACGCGGGAGGCGTCACCGTGTCGTACTTCGAGTGGGTGCAGGATACGCAGAACTACAATTGGACGCTGGAGCAGATCAACCAGCGGCTGCTCGACGTGATGACCGACGCTTTCCGCCGCACCCTCCTCCGCTCGCAGCGCGACAAGCTGGAAATGCGCACCGCGGCGTTGATCGAAGGCGTCCAGCGGGTCGCCGAGGCGAAGCTCGCGCGCGGGCTCTTCCCCTAGAACCTCTCTCATGATCGCCATTGTTGACTACCAGATGGGGAACCTGCGAAGCGTGCAGAAGGCGCTGGAGCGCATCGGAAGCTCCGCCGTCATCACCAGCGATCCGGCCGACTTGGAGCGGGCCGAAAAGCTCGTGTTGCCGGGAGTGGGGGCGTTCGAAGACGCCATCGGCGAACTGCGACGCCGCGAATTGGTCGAGCCGATCAAAGCCGCGATCGCCGCGGGAAAGCCGTTTCTCGGCGTTTGCCTGGGGCTGCAACTTTTGTTCGAGGTCAGCTACGAGGGCGGACGGCATGAAGGCCTGGGCGTGCTGCCGGGCGAGGTCGTGCGGTTCGAGCTGCCGCACGACTACAAGGTGCCGCACATGGGCTGGAACCAGGGGAACATCGTTCGCCGCGCGCCGTGCCTGGAGGGAATCGAGGACCAGACGCACTTCTACTTCGTCCACTCCTATTACGTGGTTCCCCGCGACGACTCGGTCACCGCGCTGGAAGCGGATTACGGCGGCCCGTTCTGCGCCGCCGTATGGTGCGACAATCTCTTCGCGACGCAGTTCCATCCCGAGAAGAGCCAGGCCAATGGACTGCGGCTCTTAAAGAATTTCGCGGAACTATAATCTACGGCGGGCGATTGTCGCCGGCGCAAGAAAAAACCCGCCCCGGAACTTCCGTTCTCCTTCGGTGGGGCGGGTTAGCAGGACGGTCGAGGCGGTTCGACCCGTTCCCGCAGTTCGCAACTCTGAACGCTCCCTGGTCAAAGTCCGCGGAAACAACCGCGTTGGTTAGACAGCGGCGACTCGTCGGCTGGTCTGGTGGCCGGTGACCAGCGAGACGGTTTCCACGCTAGGCGAACGGACGGACGTACTCTCCTGTTAATCCAAGGTGATTCGTAGCTATCGCGGCTGGGCCGGCCGGGCCGGCGGCGCCGACTCCAGAGATGCGGCGGCAGGATTGCCGAACGCCTTCTCCGCAATTTCGTCGTAGTGGGTCTGCATCTCTCCCAGATACGTCTCCCAACGGGCGGCGCTCCACAACTCCAAATGGTCCCGCACTCCCAGCAGCACGACGTCCTTCGCCAGTCCCGCCCACTGGGCCAGCTCCGGGGGAATCCGGAGCCGCCCCTGCCGGTCGATCTCCGCCGGTTGGGCCTGAGCGTAAAACAGCCGACTGAAGGCCCGCACGTCGCGACCCGCCGGTGAGGCCTGGGCCAATTGGTCGCCGATGCCGGAAAGTGCGTCCTCCATGTAGAGCGAGAGCGATCCATCAGTTCCGGGCGCGATGTAAACAACCGACTTCTGGGGGTGTCCCAACGCATCACGGAGGAGTTTGGGAATGGCCAAGCGGTGCTTTTCGTCGAGCGTTCGCGGATAGGCGCCCGTCAGGAGCATCGCTCACCCATTGGTTTCCCACTGCGTCCCACAGGACTCCAAAGATACCCACTGGCCCTCCCACGTCAACACGGAGAGTGAGGGGTTCGGGCGTCGCCTGAGAGCGTCTGCGGCGATGTAGGTGCAATCCCAGGCAACACTTCCATCGCAGAAAACAATATTAACCGCGGAAAAATATTTTTCCCCTTAACTCCCAGATCAGAGAGCGGCGATGTAGAGCCGCTCGTAGGCGGCGATCATCGATTCGAGGGAAAAATGATGGGCGACGCGGCGGCGGTTCTCCTGCCCCAACTGGCTCGCCAAGTGGGCGTTGGCGGTGATCTCGGAGACTCGCCGCGCGAACTCACAGTCGTCGCCGAAGCTCGCCGTTTGGCTTCCTGCGGTCTCCTGGAGCAGCTCCAGCACGCCCTCACTCCGGGTCGCGACGACCGGCAGCCCGGCGGCCATCGCCTCCAGCACGACGTTCGGCATCCCCTCCCAGCGGGAGGGAAGCAGCAGCATGTCGCTGGCTGCCAGAATTCGCGGAACATCCTCCCGCCAGCCCGTGAAGTGAACCCGTTCCGAAACTCCGGCGTTCTGTGCCGCCGCCTCCAGTTTCTGCCGTTGCGGGCCGTCGCCGACGAGGACGAGATCATGATCCGGCGCCGCCGCAAACAGTTGCGGACACAGCGAGAGCAGCCAGTCGAGGCCTTTTTGCTTATCCAGCCGGCCGATGGCGACAAGGATCCGCCGAATCTCCGGGACGCCCAGCTCCGCCTTCTCCAGCGGCGCCGCAGTGAGGTAAGGCGCCGTATCGATCCCGTTGGGAATGACCGCGATCCGCTCTTCCGGAAAACCGCCCCGCCGAATCATGAAATCGGCCACGGCGCGGCTCACGCACACCGTCCGAAAGGCGCCCGATGTGGCCCGCCGCTCAATCCAGAGGCGATGCCGCCGCGGATCGGCGACGCGGATTCCGGTGAGCACCGGGATATCGGCTTTCCGTGCCGCCACGGCGCCCAACACGTTGGCGTGAAAGAGAAACATCTGCGCGACGTCCGGCGCCTGTTCGTCGAACAGGCCTCGCAACTGCTTCAGCGCGCTGGAGAACTGGCGCCACGATCGCAAATCGAGAAAGTGGACGGGCACGGCCGCCTGCTCCAGGCGCCGCACGAGCAGGTCGCGACGGGCCGGCGGGCGCGGGGCGAGCGAAATCACCAGCGGCGAAAACCGCTGCCGGTCCAGCCCCAAAGCGAGATTCGTGAGGCAGCGCTCCGCGCCTCCCACGTCCAGCTCGGTAATCACCAACGCGACGCGCGCCGGCTTGGGGTCGGCCTTTTCTTTCACAGCGGGATGGCGAGAATGAGGTTCGAGCGCCCTGCAGCGTCTTCAATCATAGATTCCGCGATGTCCGAATTGGACCAGTATGATTATGAACTTCCAGAGGAGTTGATCGCCCAGCATCCTCTCCCGACCCGCAGCGACGCGCGGCTGCTGGTCGTTGATCGCCGGTCAGGAGCCTTGACGCACACTCACGTTCGCGACCTGCCGGAGTTTCTCCGCCCGGCCGACTCGCTCGTGCTCAACGACACGCGGGTGATTCCGGCGCGGCTGGTGGGACGACGCACCGCCACCGGCGGACGCTGGAGGGGATTGTTCCTGGCCGCGGACGAGCGGGGCGACTGGCTGGTGCTGGGCAAGACGCGCGGCAAGCTGCAGTCCGGCGAGACGGTGACGCTCGAGGACCGTGATTCGCGCCCGCAGTTCACATTGACGATGGCAATGAAGCTCGAAGGGGGCGCCTGGGCCGCCCGGCCTTCCGTCGCCGGTGAGCCATTCACCCTCTTGGAGCACGTCGGCCGCACGCCGCTGCCGCATTACATTCGCGGCGGCGAAATGGTTGATCGCGATCAGGAGACCTATCAGACGGTGTTCGCCGAGAAGCCTGGCTCCGTTGCGGCGCCCACGGCGGGTTTGCACCTCACCGCCGAGTTGCTTGCCGAGATCGAGCGGCGCGGCGCGGCGATCCGCCGAGTGACGCTGCACGTGGGGCTGGGGACGTTTCGCCCGATCGAATCGGCGCGACTCGCCGAGCATCGCATGCACCGGGAGTGGTGCTCGCTGGACGAACCGACGGCCGACGCGCTGCGGGAAGCGCGACAGACCGGCGGCCGCATCGTGGCCGTGGGAACCACGACGGTCCGCGTGCTGGAGTCCGCGGCTCGCGACGGCGCGCTGCAGCCGTTTCGCGGGGAAACGGACCTCTTCATCCGGCCGCCGTACACGTTCCGCGCCGTGGACGCCCTGATGACGAACTTCCATCTCCCCCGCAGCACCCTTCTCGTGCTAGTCCGGACTTTCGGCGGCGACGACCTGATCCGCCGCGCCTACGAAGAAGCCATCCGCCACCGCTACCGCTTCTACAGCTACGGCGACGCGATGCTGATTCTTTAAAGGTTGGCGGCGGCAATCCTCCAACGCCGCCTCGGCTCCAAACTTCTCCTGCGAATTGCTTTACTGCGGGTGAATATTGTGGCGGGATGATCGGGCATCAGCCGTAGTAGGGCGATAGCCGCGGTAGCCCCGGTTCGGCGCCTGGGAACCTTGCTGCGGAGATGCTGAGAACCGGCCGCTAGCGCGGCGCGGCTGATGATGCGGGGGAGAGATTGAGCATCGCCTCGATCCAGGCTCGCTCGAAGTCGGGGAGCTTTTGGCCGACGAGGCCTTCGAAGCGGCGGAGGGGAGATTGGGTCGCGTCGGTTTGGACGTACTTGTCCAACTTTTCGCCGCCCAGCAGGTTGCGGTTGAAGAGGAGATGCCAGGCCAGGCCCCAGGAGTAGAGGTAGCGGCGGTCGGCGGCGTCGGCTCGGGAGTGGGTGATCAGGAATTCTTCGTCGGCGGAGGTGAGCAGCTCGGCCAGCGGGAGGCGGTAGCCGCCGGTGAGGTCGGCTTGCAGGCGGCGGAGCAGGTCGCGGTCCGGGGCGTCGATGCGGAGCGTCTCGCCGTCCAGCCGGCCGCTCTCGAAGACCTGGGCCAGGCCTTCGTTCAGCCAACGGGGGAAGTCGTAGCGGGATTGGGGAAAGAGGTAGTTCTCCAGGTAGGCGTGAAAGGCTTCGTGCCGCAGGCGGGTGAAGAGCTGCTGCGAGACATCGTCGAAGCGGGCGTCGTTGCGGCGATTCACCTCGGAGATCTTTCGCAACATCACTTGAAAGCGGTCGTCCCACGCCTTGCCGCGGACCCGCAGCTCCTCGCGAACCTGGTCGTCGGTGAAGCCGCGCTCGCGGAGCCGCTCGGCCAGCTCCCGCTGCTGCCGGGGAAACTCGCGGTTGAGGTCCCGGTATTGCTGCTCGATGCGCTCGTTTTCCGCGCGAATCTGCTTGAGCCGTTCGGCGTAGTGCGAGAGGTCGGCGCCTGCGACGATTACGTTCGCCTCCGCCGAAAAGAAGGCGGGATGGTCGATCTCGAGCCGGTTCTGAAGGAGGTACTCGCGATACTGCTCCATGGAGCCATAGAGCATGACCTCCAGACGGCGCCGCGGCTCGGTCCGCGGGGGGAGCGCGTGGCGATACGCGCGAAAAATCTGCTCGATCCGCACCACCGCCCGGCGCGTCGTCTCGTCATCGCTCGTGCTTGCCAGGCGGAACCAGGGGCCGTTGTAGATGTAAGAAGCGGCGGCACCCTCCTCCGATTTCTTCAGCCGGACGTTCTCCATCCGGCCGGCCTCGATCCGCGTGCGATGCTTGAACTGCTCGATCCGCTCGATCAGTTTCCGCCGCTCCTCAGCCTCCAGCCGCTGAACGTCCGCCACGGCGCCGGCGGGGATCGGCCGCACCACCAGATACATGTCTTTCCCCGGCGGGCGGACCACCTCGACGAACTCGACCTCGCGCTGGTTCTCTGCTTGAAGCAGCCCGCGATACGTGCGGCCGTCTTGGGTGCGCAGCGTCTCCATCGGCCATTCGCCGAGGCTCGCGCGGTCGCTGGGCGAATCGTCGGCCAGAGCCAGTCCGGCCGTGACGGCAATGAGGCAGGCGAGAAATCCGACGCGAATCATAGACTGATGAAGAGACGAAGGAGGTCTCTTTCACGATGGCGCGCTCCCGCCGGTCCGTCAAGCGCCGTTGTTCAGCGCCGCTCGTCAGCGCACGTCGGCGGGCGTGAGGATGCGACGGGTGAAGCGGCAACCGACCAGGTTCCGCATGTCGCCGCCGTAGGGGGTCGTTCGGACGTGCTGGATCTTCGCCATGAAGAACGAGAACGGGAGGACTCCCAAGGCCACGACCACTTGCGGGTGCGGGGGCGGATCGTCGGTGAGGAACGAGAAGCCCCCCGGCGACAGGTCGCAGCAGCGGACCGGCTGGAAGTCAGCGTGCCCCGGGAGCGTGCGGCCATTGTAATAGGCCAGGAGCTGCACGTACTCGAAGGGACTCCGCGAGCTGCGGCGGCGACTGCGAGCGGCGCCGGACGGCTCCTCGTCCAGCAAGCGACTCACCTCCTCAAAGAAGGCGAGGTCGTCGTCCAGCGTATCATTCAGCAGGTCGTTCATGCGGGTTACCGGCGTCCTTGGAGACTTGCGGCCTGATCAATTTTACGTCGAATGAAAGAACGCCGCGGAGTGATTTGCGGACCCGGCGGCATCCCGCTTGCCGAAAATTCGCGACGCGCCGGCTGTATCAATCAGCCGGGCCGGGCCTCCCGCCAAAAGCGGCGGTAGAGGAGCGGCAGCTCGGGGCCGCGCTCCTCGTGGGAGTGCCCGTTAGCCTTGATCCGCCAGTGATACCAGGAACCGACTCGCCAGATTTCGATCGTGGCGCCTCCTCGGGCGTAACCGAATACGCCCGGCGCGACGAGATGGCTCTGCGACGTTCCCCCCTTTGGTTTGATCGGGTGTAGTTCAAGATTAAGCCGCGCCAGCTTCTGCTGCTCGCGATTCAGGATCGCATCAACCTCCGTCCATAAATCGTTCTCCAAGTCCGCCGCCTCATCGGGGAAAGGCTCAATGCGAATCGTCCGGCGTCCTTGCTCGTCGGTCGTCCGACGCAGGTGCTTTTCCTCCAGGTCCAAGTACCGGCGAAACGCCTTCTGCAGCGCCGCGTTGACCGCTTCCACCTGAGCTGGCTCGAAGTCCCAAGTCCAGCCGGAAAGCTGGGGTCCCGCCTCCGTCATTTCCCATCCGGTATGGTAGGAAAGACGGCCGAGGCGTTCCGCCACTCGCTGCCGAACTTCGGCGAGTTGCTGGGGCGTGAGTGGGCGGCGCTGTTCTTCCTGACTATTGCGTGGCGAGACAGTCTCGGGCGCCGCGGCCGCGTCCTGAATTTCCCAATTCGGATTGAGCCTCGGTTGAACTCCGTAGTACAGATACGCGGCCGCGATCGGCGCGGCCAGCAGCAGGCCCAACAGTACGGCCACGATGACGATGGGCGCCGCCGGCCAGGGCTTCGCGGCCGATGTGCCGGGTTTCTCCTCGATCCGTTTCAGCTTCGGGTCCTGATCTCCCGGGCTCTGGAAGATGCGCAGGATGCCGGCGACCGCCGCTCCCACGATCGTCGCCGCGGCCGCCAACAGGCTCAGCAGCACGAAGATTTGCAAAGCCGCTTGCCCCCAGTTTCCGAAGAACGCGACGGCTACAGGATCGCGCACGTTGGCGCCCCAGGCGTGCAGGCCGCTGGCGCCGCCGCCGAGGGCAAGGATGCCGACGGCGCCGCCTCCCAACGCAATCACGCCCACGGCCCAGCCGCCCAGGGCCAGGAAGCCGATCGCCGCGCCGCCGATCGCCACGAGCAGTCCCAGGCTGAGTCCTCCGAAGGTGACTCCGCCGACGGCGCAGCCGCCGAAGGCGAACAATCCGACGGCGCACCCGCCCAATGCGAACCCGCCGATGGCGACATCGCCGATCGCGATCCACCCCTTCGCCACGCGCTTCTTCATCGTTTTGGGATCGTAGCCTCGGACAATATGCACCAACGGCCACCCGAGAAAAGTTCTCGAGGAGCGGTATTCGTATCCGAGAACGCGCTGGAGATGGACGGGCATTTGCCCTTCAGCAAGGCCGCAGATCGACTCCACATCGGTCTTCACGTCGCTGGCGTGCTGGTAGCGTCGCTCCGGCTCGGCCTCCAAGGCCCGCAGCACAACGTCGTCCAGCCGCACGTCGATCTGCACCTTCTTTGACGGCGGCGCGAAGCGGCCCACCGGCAACTGCCCCGTGAGCAGTTCGTAGAATACGACGCCGAGCGAAAAGATGTCGGCCCGGTGGTCCACCGTCCCCGCGCCCGCCAGTTGCTCGGGCG
>JAHWKS010000175.1 GCA_019347795.1 Planctomycetota bacterium
TCAGCCCCTTGAGCACGAACCCGTTGGCCGTCTGGGCGGTAAGCACAGGATCGTAGACCGCCTTGTTCATCACCTGCTCGGCGTATTCGCGAGGCGTGTAACGGTCGGCCTGCTTGTGATAGTTGGGGATTCGCCCGGCAATGATGATCCGTTTCAGGTTGCGATGACGGCAGATTTGCTTGCGGGCGTCGTACAGGCGCCGGGAAAGCTTCAGGCCGCGGTACTCGGGATCGACCATGATCTCGATCCCGTAGAGCGTATCTCCCTTGGGCGTGTGATTGCGGATGTAGCCGCCGTCGGAGATCTCCGCCCAGTTGTGCCACTCGGTGTAGGCGTCTCCGTCCACGATGAGGCTGCTGGACGAGGCCACCAGCACGCCGTCGTACTCCACCACAAGCTGCCCCTCGGGAAAGGTGGCAAGCTGGCTTTCGATCTGCTCCTTCTTCCAGCCGGACATCCCCGGAAAGCACTTGCCTTGCAGCGTGCGCAGATCCTCGAAATCGCTGATCTGCAGCGGCCGGACGCGAATCTTTGTTTCGAACTCCGTAAGGTCGATGGCCGGCATGGTTCTCCCGACGGTCGGCGTAAGCGGGTGGTCGATCCATTCTACCCCCGCCGCGGCGGAGCAGAAACCGCAGTCGCGTGTGGAGCCAATCGGGGAAGCCCGAGGCGTAAGCGAGGGAAAACTCACGTCGATCGCCTCGCTCACGCGTCGGGTTTCCACATTCACGATTGCGGCGCTGCGGCCCTTGACGGGAAATCGCGACCGCCAATAGGATGCGGCGAAGGCGCCGAAACTCCGCGTCCCACGATTTCGCTCCTTATTCTCGATGGACATTCCATGACGCCGCTCGAACAGCACGATCCGGAGATTTTCGCCGCCATTGAGCAGGAGCGACGCCGGCAGCAGGAGGGGCTGGAGATGATCGCCAGCGAGAACTTCACCTCGGCGGCGGTCATGGAGGCGGTCGGCAGCGTGCTCACGAACAAGTACGCCGAGGGATATCCCGACCGGCGATACTACGGCGGCTGCGAGTTCGTGGACGTGGCGGAGAACCTCGCCCGCGACCGGGCAAAGCAACTCTTCGGTGCCGAGCACGCCAACGTGCAGCCGCACTCCGGCTCGCAGGCCAACACCGCCGTGTATCTGACGGTGCTTCAGCCGGGGGACGCGGTGCTGGGACTGGACCTGGCCCACGGCGGCCATCTCACGCACGGCATGCGATTGAACATCTCGGGCATTCTTTACAACTTTCACAGTTACGGCGTCACTGCGGACGACCACCGCATCGACTTCGACCAGGTCGCCCGGCTGGCGCGCGAGCACAAGCCGAAGATGATCGTGGCCGGCGCGAGCGCTTATCCGCGGGAGATTCCGCACGCCCGCTTCGCCGAGATCGCCCACGACGTGGGAGCGAAGCTGTTCGTGGACATGGCTCATTACGCGGGACTGGTGGCGGCCGGACTGCATGACAATCCGGTTCCCGTGGCCGACTTCGTCGCCACCACGACACACAAGACCTTGCGCGGACCGCGCGCCGGGCTGGTCCTCTGTCGACAGCAATTCGCCAAGGATCTTGACCGAAGCGTGTTCCCGGGCATTCAGGGCGGACCGCTGATGCATGTCATCGCGGGGAAAGCTGTCTGCTTCGGCGAAGCCCTACGGCCGGAATTCAAAACGTATGCTCGGGCCGTGATCGACAACGCCAAGACGCTGGCCGAGACGCTGGCGACCGGCGGGCTGACCCTGGTGAGCGGCGGAACCGACAATCACCTGATGCTGGTGGACGTGACGCCGCTGGGCATCGGCGGCAAGCTGGCGGAGGAGACGCTCGACCGCTGCGGAATCACCGTCAACAAGAATATGATTCCCTACGACCAGCGGAAACCGATGGATCCTTCGGGAATCCGCATCGGCACGCCGGCGCTCACCACGCGGGGCATGGGCGTCGACGAAATGCGCCGCATCGGGGCCTGGATGCTCGACGCGCTCAATCATTCCGACGACGCCCCTCGGCTCGATCGCATCCGCGACGAGGTGAAGGAATTGGGAGGGCAATTCCCCGCCCCTCGCGAAGCAGCCGCGTAGTCGCGGAACAAGCTTGCGCGGTCCCGCTGCGGACTCCCGCCATTGCGGGCACGCGCAACGGCGCCGCCCCGTCGATCTCTGAGACGCGGCGCGGCTGTACGAGGCAACGGCATCGGTTTCGTCTTTGCCATACCAACTGATTTCCGTTTTCCTCTCTAGAGGGATTCTCAAGCCTCGCGAGTCGTTCTAGGAATTAGGGTAGTTGATTCCCTCGTTTTCCCCGACTCTCTCGACGGCGCTTCGGGACGCCTCGAGCCCGCCCTCCATTGATGGACTTCGCGCACATCATTCACGCGATACAACTGGATCGCGCTTCGTCATCGCTCACGGCGGCAGCGGTTCGGCAGCGTGGCGCTGCCGTGGAGTCGCACGATTCCGTCGACGCGTTCCTCCGCGCGTATCGCGGACAGTCCGGCTGCGTGCTGCTGGACATCGACGCCGCGGGCGAAGACGGTCCGACGATGCTGGAGCAGCTTGCCAGCCGCGCAATGTTGCTTCCCGTGATCGTGCTGTCCCACGACCCGGGCGTATCGCAGACGGTCCGCTTGATGCAGGCGGGCGCCGCGGCCGTGCTGGAGAAGCCGGTGGACGGCAGCGAACTGGACGCCGCCTTGGATCGAGCGCTGCGCCGCGATGAAGAGCAGCGGGAGATCCGTGAGCGCCGCGAGGAATTGGTGGGTCGCTTCGGCGCGCTGACCGAGGGGGAACGGGAAGTCCTCGAACGATTGATCGCCGGAAAGGCCAACAAAAACATCGCCGCCGACCTGCAGATGGGACTGCGGACGGTGGAGCTGCGTCGGGCGAAAATCCTCAAAAAGACCGGGGCGAAATCGCTCGCCGAGCTGGTGCGATTGGCGATGATCGCTCACCCCGACTGGCTGCACCACCCGCCGCAGACGTAAACTGAGCTGATCCCAACGGTTCGTTTGTCTCGGTACCCACGTGTCGGATCCATTGCTCGTCAAGTCGTTCCGCGAGCCCGCGGCGCCGAGCCAGTATCGGATTCGCGACTTGCTCCTTGTGACGCTCGCCTTGGGAGTGCTGCTGGGGCTGGGCCGCGCCTTCGGCGGCGGGGTCGGGATGGGCGAGATCGCTCTCTTGGCCGTGGCGGGAGTCTCGATTGTTGTGGCGGCGGTGTTCCTGCGGCGCCGCTGGGTGTGGGGAGCTTGCCTGGCCGCTCTCCTTCCCTTGGCGACGATCGTCATTCCGGCAAACATTTTCGTGCGGCTTGCGTTGGCGGCGGTGCTCACTGCTCACTTTTTCTTCGCCGCCATGCCGGTGCTCGCGGTCGATCCGCGCTCCGCCCGTTGGCCTTGGGTCGCCGCGGCGGCCGGCTGTCAGCTCGCCGCCGCGCTCTTCACGCCGGCGGACGCTCCCAGCATGGCCGGCGCGGCCGCCGTCCTGTCGTGGGGCTTGGCGCTGGTGGCCATATTGTGGCGCTATAAGCAGTTGCGAGCGCGGGCGACGGATGTTCATTTCGAGATCAAGCGAGAGCGAGGTTGAATGTTGCTAACCGCCGACCTAAAGGAAAGACTGATTCGTTTCGCCGATGCCCTAATCGATCAGCGGCGGGCGAAGGTGGTCGTGCCGCCCCATCGGCCGGCGCCGGGATTCTGGTTCGGCGGCGGAAATCTCGTGGAGGGCCGCGACGGAACGCTGTGGCTGGTCGGACGGTATCGCACTGCCGGCGACTCGCGGACCGGCGTGGCCGCCGGCGAGCGGGGCCTGGAGCTGGCGATCTTTGCCTCCCCAGACCGCGGCCGATCGTTCGAAAAGGTGCTGCGGCTTGAAAAGTCGGACCTCGACGTGGACGGCCGACGGGTGCTGTCCATCGAAGGCAGCGCCCTTCGCGAAACCAGCGAGGGGTTCGAACTCTTTGTTTCGACGGAGAAAGACGGCGTCGGTTATCCGCCGGGGTTCGAGCAGCATCTCAAGTCCGGCACGGGTGTTTGGAGCATCGAGCGGCTGGCGGCGCCGACGATCGAGGAACTCGGCCGCGCGACTCCCGTCACGGTGCTCGATTCGCGGGACCCGCAGTTCCTTCACGTCAAAGATCCCTTCGTTTACGAGCAGCCCGGCGGCGACCTCTTCCTCGGTTTTTGCAGCCATCCGTACTGCTGGACGTCGTCCAACACCGGCTACGCGAACCGCCCCAGCGGCCGGGCGGACTTCCACCCGCCGGTGTTCTCCTTTTTCCCCCGCGGCTTCACGTGGGATGTGGCGATCACACGCGGGACATGCGTGCTGGATTTGCCCGCGGTCGGAGCCTTGTCCGGCCATCGCGTTTCGCTGCTGTTCTATGACGGCGGCGAGTGCGTGCGAAATCACGAGGAGCACCGCGCCGCCGTGACTCGTCCTCGGGGCTACTCCTGCGAAGAGCTGGGCGGCGCGGCCTGCTTCGTGAACGGCGATTTGAGCCGAGTGGAGCGGCTCTCGGTCCACCGCCCGCTCTTCCAAAGCCCGCACGGAACCGGGTGCAGCCGCTACGTGAACGTGCTCGCGGCCGAAGACGGCTACTACGCCACGTGGCAGCAGTCCCAGCCCGACGGCTCTCAGGCCCTGGTGATGAACGTCCTTTCGCAGCAGGAAGCGCGCGAACTCTTGATTTAGGCGGCGAGGCCTCCGAAAGTCCCAGGCGACCGCGGCAACCTCTGCACGGCATGTATCCCCCCGCAACGCCGGGAGAATCGGCACGAGGTCGAAAGCCCACAGATGGCAAAGCCGACCCACGGATGCGATCACGGCGTTTCGGCGGTTGCGTGGCCGCGCGGCGCTGACGCTCCTTCACGCACGCCACCTTCACCGCGGGGCGGCGAAGTTGGCGGGGGCGATGTTGTTGTCTGTCTTTTTGCGCTCCACCAGCATCGAGGCGATGGTTTCGGGGCTGCGGTTGGGGCCGGCGGCGTGGTAGGCGTACTCGGCGATCGAGGCGTTGTAGTCGTACACGCTGCGGAGGAAGGCGTGACGGGAGGCTTGCAGGCGGGCGTGCTGGCGCAGCACCGTGTCCAGCGGCGACTGCCCCGCCGCGTAAGCGTCCGCCAGCGAGGCGTAGGCGTTCTCGACCGCCACCAACTCGCCGGCGCGGGCTTCAATCAGCGACAGGCGCGCATCGAAAGTCTCGTGCAATCGCCGCGCGCCGCGGGGAGGCGTGCGGCCGGCGAACACCGCCTCGAACTTCGACTTGTAAGCCGACACGAGCGGCAGGTCGGCCGGCAGGGGAGCGTCCGACGGCGTCGCGGAGAACTGCTCCGCCAGGTCGTGCTGGGCGGACTGGGCCTCGAGGCGCCATTGCCGCAGCTCCGCCTCGGCCGAGGCCCGGGCCGCCTGGAGCAGCGCCTGCTCGACCGGCAGCCGCGATTGCGGCAGCCTCGATAACTCGCTGGCCCCTTGCACGCTCTCGTAGTAGGAGGCCAGCGATCGGGAGAGCGTCCAATAGGCCTTTACAAACTCGGCATAGCGGGCAGCGTCGGCTCGACGAACCAGCGCCTCGTGCAGCGTCAGCGGCGAGCCGGCAAGGGCGCCGGAGGCGGGAGGCGTGATCGCCTGCTGGTAGAGCGACTGCGAGAGACTCGGCGACTCCGGCTGGTGCGGGGGCGTCTCCGGCTCGACCGGCTGGAAGGCCGGGGCGGCGCCGGGAACGACCCTCGTCTTCGGCTCGGCGGTTTTCTTCGGCGCCGCGGGGGACTGGAACTGGGCCGGCGCCACCGTCTGCGGCTCATCCACGAGCACGGAGCGGTCGCCTTGGCCGTCGGCCGGCGCCGCTTGCGGATCGGGCGAGAGGATCCCCGGCGGCTCCGGCTCCGCCTCGGGCTGGCTGTTCCCCAGGCCGATGTCGGTCGGCTGGAAGGCGCCCAGCGGCTGCCGGGCGGGAAAGGCGGAGTCCGCGGGATTCTCCGGCGCCTGAGCGGCCGGTCGATCGAGCGGTTGCGGCTGCTGTCCTTGGACGGCCGAGGAGAAGACGATCGCCGCACACAGCGGCGGAAGCCAGAGACATCGCATGGCGAATCCTTTCCTACGATCGTTAATCTGGGTCTTTTGCGTAGCTTGCGAAGAAATCGTTCGGGGATGGGACCGGCGGCGGGCAGCCGGTTCCAAATCTAAAAAACTGCTTGACTTCAATGACTTGCTTAAGGTGACGCTTTTCGCCCCGTGCGTCAATGTCTTTGGAACCGGCAATTTCTGCTCAACCGAAGGGGTCAAGATTGCCGATGTTCGATAACCGAGTCGGCTGGTATGCGCATCAATCAGGGAGGATTGCATGGTCGCGACGCTCAAGAAGGGCAGCGAGGACATTGCGGATCTTTGGCAAGCTTATAAGGCCGATCTGGGGAATCAGGAGCTACGCAACAAGCTGGTCGAAAAGTACCTGCCGCTGGTCAAGTATCACGGCGAGCGCGTCTGGGCCCGGCTGCCTGAGGGCGTGGAGCTGGACGACCTCATCTCCGCGGGCATTTTCGGCTTGATGGACGCCATCGACGCCTTCGATCTCACGCGCGGCGTGAAGTTCGAGACCTACTGCGTGCCCCGCATCCGCGGCGCCATGCTCGACGAGTTGCGGAGCATGGACTGGGTCCCGCGGCTGGTCCGCTCCAAGGCGACCAAGCTGGCCGAGGCCAACAAGACTTTGGAAGACCGTCACGGCCGTTCGCCGACGGTGCAGGAGCTGGCGGAGCACATGGGGCTGACCGTCAAAGAGCTGGAGCGGATGATGCTCGACGCCAACGCGGTCAACCTGGTGAGCCTCAACAAGAAATGGTACGCCACCGACAGCGAGAAGGACGTCAGCGAGATCGACGTGCTCGACGACAAGAAGGGGGAAGACCCCACCCGCCGCATCCAGCGGAAGGATCTCTTGCGGCTGGTGACCAAGGGCCTGAACCGCAACGAGCGGCTGATCATCATCCTCTACTACTACGAGGAGATGACGATGAAGGAGATCGGCCTGACGCTCGACCTGAGCGAGAGCCGCGTGAGCCAGATGCACAGCAGCATCGTGCAGCGCCTGCAAGCCCAACTCGCCCCCCGCCGTCCGGAGTTCGGCGTGGTGTAAATCCGCGCATCGCCCGATGGTTTTGGCGCGTTTGGCAGTTCGTATCCAGCAGGTGTCTTGTGGACTTGGCTTTATGGCTTCGCCAGCACCCGCGGGCCCTCCTTCTGCAATAAACCGCCGATTTCGCGGAACTCCTCGGCCAAGAGATCGAGGATGTCATCCAGCGTCACCAATCCCGCTAATTCACCGCTCCGATTCACCACGGGGATGCGGCGAAATCCGCCGCTGCGCATGATTCGCAGCGCATCCTCAATCGGCGTGTCTTCGTACGCCACGTGGGGGCTGCGGGTCATTACTTTCTCGACGTTCGCGTCCAGGGGGAGCCCTTGAGCCATTCCCTTCACCACCAGGTCGCGGTCAGTGACAATGCCGACCGGCTCTTTGGATTCATTCAGCACCACCAGGGCCCCCACATTTCGCGAGTGCATCCGCGCCGCAATTGCTTGCACCGGCTCATCCGGACGAGCGACGTCGACGTCACGCACGCAAATTCGACCGACGGACATGATGGCGCTCCTTTCAGTAAGGGAGGTGTACAACGTCGCCACGACAAGTCGTGCAAAATCAGCGCCAACAACTCGATTGCCGGCCGCCATTACCGGCGAAACTGCGGCAGTTCGCTTTTTGTTCAAGCGGATCGCTCGGCGGCCTGGCGCCAGCAGTGATCGAAGAGGAGGCGCCATTCTTCGCGGGCGATGCGGCGGCAGAGCTCGGCGTCGCCGGAGGGGCGGCGATAGGACGCCTCGCAGAGGTCGATGAAGCGGAACGGATCCCACGTCTCCTGGCGCCCGAGGAACGCGGAGTCCGGCGTCGTCTCGCACTGCTCGGCCAGTTCCCGGGCGCTCTCGCAGAGCGGGGCGAAGACCGGATGCTCGCCGACGCGGCCGAACCAGTACTTGGCGTTGGAGAAGTCCGGCTCGCGGCGGTGCATGATCCCGTGCCAGTAGCTCCCTTCCGGCGTGGATATCTCCTGGCTGATCCGGTGCGACTCGTCCAGGAAGTCGTGCGCCAGCCAGAGGCCCGACAGGCAGCAGCGGGCCATGTCGCGATCGGCGACCTCTCGGCCGGCCAGCAGCGACTCCTCGGTAAGACGCTCTAATTGCGGCCGGGCGGCGCGGTTCTGCTCGCCGGGACCGAGGTCGGGGAGCCGGTCATCGAGAAGCGCCGCCGCTTCCGGCCCGTAACTTTGTGGATCGAACGGGAACATGCGTTACTGTCCGCTGAGGGGCGAAAATGATAGGATAACGCATCGCGGCGGCGTCGGAGAGCCGTCGTACACCGCACGATTATCCGCAGCGAAGCTCATGTCTTTTGATCCGTCCAAC
>JAHWKS010000176.1 GCA_019347795.1 Planctomycetota bacterium
GGGGACTGGTGCGGGGGGTGCGCGCCGCCCCCCCGCCAGCCACCCCCGGACGCCGGCGCGTCGCGGCTGATCGCCTACCGTCTTTTGTACTACGCCATCGCGTCCGGCCGATAGGGGCGAAACAGGCCGTTTTCAGGATCGCAGCGATTGGCGATAATCGGTTGCTTGACCCGCATCCTCAGCACCCGTATTGCGATGATTCTTTGGAAGATCAGCCTCCGCGAAATCCGCTCGCACAAAGGGCGGGCCTTTCTCACGGCCTCCAGCATCGTGATCGGCGTGGCGGCGGTGGTGGCCGTGAATCTGGCCACCGTCGCGGTGCGGGCGTCGTTCAGCACGATGCAGTCCACCATCGCGGGCGATGCGGCCTTGGAAGTCGAAGCCGCCGGGAACGCCACGTTCGATGAAGCCCTCGCGTCGGAAATCGCCGAGCTTCCCGGCGTGCGAAATGCGGCGCCGGTCTTTCGCCGTCCCACGGTCATGTACTACGGCGACGATCAGCGGGTCAACCTGACCCTGATGGGCGTGGCCCCCGACCGCGACGACTTGATGCGCGACTACGACCTGGTCGCCGGCGGCAACCTCACCTCCGGAGACGAGGTGCTGGTGGACGCCGTCTTCGCGGAAGGGGCGAAACTCTCCCCGGGCGATCAAGTCCGCCTTCTCACCAGTCGAGGGCGTCCTCGCGCCTTCACCATCGCGGGCCTGTTGAAACCGACAACCGGCGCCGCGGTCGGCCGGATGGGCGTGATGTTCATGCCGCTGGAAACCGCGCAAGCTCGCTTCGGCCGGCCGGATGAGGTCAACCTCGTGCAAGTGATGCTGGAGGAAGGCGCCGACGCGGCCGCGGTGCAGGCGGCGATCGAGCAGGACCTTCCCGTGGGCCTGACGGTTCATGCGCCGGTGGCGCAGAGCCAGATGGGGGAAGAGACGATGCGCTCGCTGCAAAGCGCACTCCGACTGGCCACGTGGTTCGCGGCGCTCGCGGCGGTGTTCATTGTGGCCAACGCCTTCTTTATGAACGTCACGCAGCGCCAGCGGCAACTGGCGGTGATGCGGGCGATGGGCGCCATGCGGGGCCAGGTTCGACTTCTGATTCTCCGCGAAGCGACGCTCCTGGCGGTGCTGGGCATCCTGGCCGGCCTGGCGGTCGGCTGGGGCGGAGCGGTGCTGCTCTCCATGGCGATGGAGCAGCTCTTCCGCACACAGTTGCCGCGGCCGGATCTCACTTGGCGAATCGCTGGTTGGGCTGTTGCGTTCGGCTTCGGGATGTCGGCACTAGGGGCCTTTCTGCCGGCGCGGAAGGCGTCGCGCGTCGAGCCGGTGGAAGGCATGCACGAGGTTTCCAAGGCTGACGTGGAAGGCGTCCCGCGCTGGTTCTTGACGTTCGGGGCCATCGGCTTTGTCGTTTTCGGCGCCTTGCTCGCCGCAAACCTCAGCGGTTATCTGCCGCGTTACGACTACGTGCTGGGGGCCATCATCTTCCTCGTGTTCGCCGTGACGCTTCTGCCGCTGGCGCTGCGGACGCTCTCGGCGGCGGCGGCTTGGCCGATGCGGCTCTTCGGCCGGGCCGAGGCTCGCCTGGCGAGACAGCAACTGCTGCGGCGGCAGATTCGCACCGTGCTCACGATCGGCGTGCTGTTCGTCGCCTCCAGCACGGGGCTGGGACTGGCCAGCAATGTGATCGACGCGATCGACGACGTGCAAAGCTGGTATCGCCGCGTGATGGCCGGCGACTTTTTCCTCCGCACCATGGTCTTCGACCTGGCGAGCTGGGAGTCGCCTCCGCTGCCCGAGGGGGTCGAGGAAAAGGTGCGGGCGATCGAGGGGATCAAGTACGCCTACGGCGTGCGGCTGGTGAGCGGCCGGGCGGCCGGGCAGGACGTGATGATCGCCGCACGGGAATTTCCCACGGCCGAAACCATCTCGCAGGTCTTCAAAGATATGACGTCGGAGGAGCTGCGGCAGCGGTTTCTGGAAGGGCAGGTAACGATCGGCTCGGTCCTCGCCCAGCGGACCGGCCTGGAGGCGGGCGACGAGATCGAAATCGATACGCTGCAAGGTCCCGTGAAGCGAGAGATCGCCGCCATCATCAACGACTATATGGGAGGCGGGCTGGTCGTCCACATGGAGCGGCAGCATGCGGCGGAGCTGCTCGGGGTGCAAGGGCTGGACGCCTTCGTCATCCGCGCCCTCCCCGAACAACGCGAGGCGGTGGAGGAGGAGCTGCGCCGGATCGCGAATGAGTACGGGATCCTTTTGCAGTCCTACGCGGAGCTGACCGGCGAGATCGACAGCATGATGGCCGGCGTGGTGGGCGGACTGTGGGTGGTGATGATCCTCGGCCTGGTGGTCGCGGCCCTCGGCGTGGCGAACACGCTGAGCATGAACGTGCTGGAGCAGACACGGGAGCTGGCGATGTTGCGGGTGGTGGCCATGACCCGCGCGCAGGCCCGGCGGAGCGTCATCGCGCAGGCCGGCATGTTGGGCGTGATCGGCCTGTTGCCCGGCGTGGTGGTCGGTCTGGGGCTCTCGTGGCTGATCAACCGCTCGCTGATGTCCACGGTCGGGCGGGAGTTCGCCTTCGGCTTTCATCCCTGGCTGGGAATCGGGGCCTTCGCCGTCGCCATGGTGCTGGTGATGGCCGCCGCCTGGATCCCCGCCCAACGCGCCGCGAACCTCGAGCCTGTCCAGGCGCTGCGGTACGAGTAGCGGCGTGCGGGTCCGTAGCGGGGCGGTGCGAGGCTCGAGAGGAAAATCCTTGTGGCTCATCGCCAACGTCGCATACAATTTGTAGTGAGGTCGTTTTTCAGCCGAGTGTGGAGCCTTTGAGAATAGCGTTTCAGCGCGTGATCGCGGCACAATCCAAGAGGGCGGCGGCCCTGCGAGTGTTCTCTCTTGCCGGAGTGATCCTGGCGGGAGCGTTTTGCGCGGGCATCGGACTTTTCGTCTGGGGACGATTCGCGACGCCCGAAACGCCCCACGGCGCAGCGGTGGACGATGCGGACCCGCGCGACGCAGCTTGGAATCCGTCTCGACCGTTGCCGGCCGCTCCGCCCGTTTCCATTGGCAAGGAAGATTGGCCGGCGTGGCGAGGACCTGCGGGAAACAATCATGCCCGCGGCGCCGCCCCTCCTCTTACCTGGAGCGAAGATGAAAACATCGTCTGGAAAACATCCGTTCCCGGGCGAGGCCATTCGTCGCCGATTGTGCTGGGAGATCGCATCTTCCTGACGACCGCGGACGATCAGCGGGAAGTTCAGTCCGCCCTCTGCCTGGCCCGCGACTCAGGAGGAATACTCTGGCAGACCCCGGTTCACCAGGGCCGCTTCATCTACGCGAATCCTAAGAATTCTCACGCCTCGTCCACTCCGGCCACCGACGGTCAGCGGGTCTTCGCGCTCTTCGCGTATCGCGACGCGGTCTGGCTCACTGCGCTCGCGCTCGACGGCGCCATCCTTTGGCAAACGGAGTTGGGCCCCTACGTCTCCAAAGAAGGTTTCGGCGCGTCGCCTTTGATCGTAGACGCGCTGGTGATTGTCGCCGGGGAGAATGTGGGCCGCTCCTGGCTGGCCGCCGTGCACCGCGTAACCGGGGAGATCGTCTGGCGCATCTCCCGCGGACCGGGCACAAGCTTTGCCAGCCCCGCGTTGATCGAGCACGAGGGAGAGCGTCTCGTCGTCCTCGCGGGATTGGGGCGCGTCGAAGCCTATGATCCCAAGACGGGAGAGTCGCGGTGGTCCTGCCCGTTTCCCGTACCGTCGCCTTCGGCGTCCACGCCCACTTATGGAGACGGCCTCCTGTTGGTGACCAGCTCCGACCAGCAAACAGGCATTTTGGGATTGAGCCTGCAGGACGACGGCGCCGAAATTCGCTGGAGCGAGCGCATCAAGGCCGAGGTGCCGTCGCCCCTATATCATGAAGGTCTGGCCTATTTTGTCCAGGATATCGGCGTGATAGCCTGTATCGACGCAGATACCGGTCAGATGGTCTGGCGGAAACGGCTGGGCGGCAATGCCGCCTCTTCTCCCGTGTTCGTAAACGGCCACGTGCTGGTGTGCCTGGAAGATGGGCGGACGATCATGTTAAAACACGGGCGCGAGTTCGAGCCGGTCCACGAGAACGTCCTCGACGGTGAGATTCTGGCGACGCCGGCAGTCAGTGGAGGCCGAATCTTCCTCCGGTCGACCGAAGCCGTCTACTGCATCTGAGCAGACACAGCTCCTTCCGAGATCGACGAATGATGTTCTTGCGCGGCGGCCTTCGCCGGCGGGCCTGGTTGGGATGCGGCGCCGCCGTTGTGACGCTCGGGGCGACGGCGCTGGTCGTCTTCTCTTGGCCGCCTGCAAATTCGCGGGCGCCGGCGCAAGCCGCTCCCGACGAGGGCGAAGTCATCGCCGCCGCCCCCTTGCAGATCACGCCGTGGGCCGAAGCGCCGCTGGTCCGCAATCCTGCAAGCATCGACGTAGACGACCGCGGTCGCGTCTGGGTGGCCGAGGCCGTCAACTACCGGGACTGGGTCAATGGGCAAAGCGAGTCCTCGTCGTCGGCGCACCGTCCGCAGGGAGATCGCATCGTCATCCTCAGCGACACCGACGGCGACGGGCGGGCGGACGATTCCACGGTGTTCGCCCAGGATCCGGAACTGGTGGCGCCCATGGGGCTGTGCGTGCTGGGCCGCAGCGCGTACGTCTCTTGCTCGCCGCACGTCCTGGTGTACACCGATGACGACGGAGACGACCGCGCCGACCGGAAAGACGTGTTCCTCACCGGTTTCGGCGGCTTTGACAACGACCATGGCGTCCATTCCCTAGTTCCCGGACCGGACGGCGCGTTCTATCTTGTGACCGGCAATGCCGGTCCCCACGTAGTGACCGACCGCTCCGGCTGGACGCTCCGCGCCGGCAGCTATTACCCGTCGCCGCCGTCAACCACGTTGAACTCCGGAGGACTGCGCAGCGACGACGGAGAGGTGCACGTCGGCGGCGTCGCGTTGAAGGTCGGCCCCGACGGAAGGGGACTATCCGTCATTGGCCACAATTTTCGCAATCCGTACGAACTGGCCGTGGACTCCTTCGGCGACGTGTGGCAGACCGACAATGACGACACGGTCAGTTGCCGCATGACGTGGCTGATGGAGCGGGCCAATCTCGGTTTCGCGTCGGCAGACGGCCGGCGATCCTGGCAGGAGGACTCCCGGCCGGGTCAGACTGTCCCCGAGGCGCATTGGCGCCAGGACGATCCCGGCGTACTCCCCGCGGGAGACGTTTACGGGACCGGGGCGCCAACGGGGCTCGTCCGCTATGAAGGCGACGCGCTGGGGCCAAACTTGCAGGGCGCCATTATCGCTTGCGAGGCAGGACTTGGCTGCGTCTTCGCGTACACTCCAATTCCCGACGGCGCTGGTTTTCGTTTTGAATCCAAGCGACTGATTTGGTCGCAGAACCCCGAGAAGCCTTACGCAGAGACCTGGTTCCGCCCGACCGACGTCGCGATTTCGCCCGAGGGGGACCTGCTGATCTCCGATTGGTTTGATCCGAATGTCGGAGGCCACCGCATCGCCGACCTTGCAGCCGGCGGACGGATTTTCCGCGTCACTCCGACGCGAAAAGGAGGCGCCAAGCAGGATTTGTCGCCCGCGTCGAGCATCGATCTTTCGACTCCGCAGGGCCGTCGGGCCGCGTTGCGCAGCGTTTCTCCCCATGTGCGTTGGATGGGCCGCAAGGCGATCGCCAATCGCGGCGCGGCGGCGGTCGAAGAGTTAGAGCCGCTGCTGACCGACCCGAATCCCTTCGTACAGGCCCGCGCGCTTTGGGTCCTGGCCGAAGCGGGACCGGAAGGAAAGGGATTGGTCGAGGCCCGGCTGCACCACGACGATCCGCAAATGCGGATTGCGGCGTTCCGGGCGATGCGCGCCGCGGGAGTTTCAGCCGTGGAATTGGCGCCGCAAGTTTGCGTCGATCCTTCGCCTGCGGTTCGCCGGGAGGCAGCGATCGCGCTGCGGGGCGCGCCGTACGCCGAAGCACGGCCTTTCTTGCTCGAGTTGGCCGCACGCTTTGACGGTTCGGATCGCACGTATCTCGAAGCTTTGGGCGCGGCATGCGAGGCGCACGCCGAGTTCCTCTATCCGGACCTTAAGTCCCGATTCGGCGCTCCTGCCGGGGAGTGGTCCGCGGCGTTTTCCGGTTTGGTTTGGCGTCTTCATCCCCGAGCAGCTTTGGAAGACCTGCGGGCGCATGCCCATGATCCCCGCCTCGACGAGCGCCAGCGGCGCCGCATGATTGACGCTCTCGCTTTCACACAGAGCGAGCAAGCCCCGAAGGCGATCGCCTCGCTTGCCAAAGCGTTGTGGAAGGGCGATCTCGCCGGTACGCAGGGCGCGGCTGAGTTGCGTCAATACGCCGAGTGGTGGCTCGGCGCGTTGTCGGAAGTGTCCCGCGCGGAGGGGGGCCGCGGCGCCGATGCTGGGCCGATCACGGTGCGAACGCCGCCGCGGTCGCCCACGATCGTCGATCACGCACGCGTGGCGGCGATCGCCGATCGGAGCGGGAACCGCGAGCGCGGCCGGCAATGGTTTTTCTCCGAGCGCGCCGGCTGCGCGTCATGCCACCGCTTCTCCGGCAAGGGGGGCGATGCGGGGCCGGAGCTGACGGAAATCCGACGTCGGTTGAACCGGCGCCAACTGGTGGAGGCGATTCTCTATCCAAGCGCGTCGATCGCGTCCGGATACAACACTTGGACGGCGACCGACATTCGCGGACGAACCTACGCGGGCGCGCTGGTTTCGACCGCCGACATCATCACGCTCCGAACGGCCGGGGGAGCGCACATCGACCTGCCCCGGCGCCAGGTCGAGGAGCTTGGCTACCTGCCCGTGTCGCTCATGCCGGATTTCGGCCAAGGCGCCCTCTCCTCCCAGGCGGTCGCCGACCTGGCGGAGTTCTTGTTGCAGGCGAACAATTGATTGTACGCGCGGCTCAATCGCGGTAAGATAATGGGATTGCGCAGTTTCCCTGGTTGCTCTTCTTTCATTTTTTGCCGGAAGTCATGCGATTTTGCCTCGTTCCGCGCCCCGCGCTCATTGCCTTGGGGGCAACGGCCGCGATGCTCCTCGCGCTCCCCGCCCGGGCCTATTCGCCGACGGACCCCAAGGTGCAGGCGATCGTGGGCAAAGCGCGGACGTACCTGGCGTCCGCCGACGTGAATGGGATGGGCGAAAAGGCGGTGATCGCCCTGGCGCTGATCAAGTCGGGGAGCGACGCCTCGGACCCCAAGGTGCAGGAAGCGGTAGCGGCCATCCGGCAGGGACTAAAAGAAGAGGGGAGGCTCGGCACACCGATCAATTACCACGTCGCGATCTCCGTGATCTTTCTCCTGGAGCTTGACCCCCTTACGTACCGGGCGGAGATTCAGTCGCTGCTGGACATCCTCCTTCGCCGGCAGGAGCAGCACGGCGGCTGGAGCTATTGGCCGGGCGAAGGAGGGGGACACAGCCGTTCGGAAGGCGACTCCTCGATGACGCAATACGGCACCCTGGCCCTCTGGGGCGCCAAGAAGGCGAAGTTCGATGTGCCGCAAGAGGCGTGTGAACGCGTCGCCAATTTCTGGATTCGGACGCAGACGCCCGCCGGAACCTGGGGATACCAAGGCCACCCTGCGCCGCTGGGGCAGCGCGCCCAACAGCAGGACGTGCGTCCTTCGATCGTCCTGGCCGCGCTGAGTAGCTGTTACGTGATCGGCGACCTCTTCGGCATGGCCAGAGACGAAACCGAGAAACCGGCGATCTCCAGCGCGCTGCAGAAGGTGCGGCAGCCCAGCACTATGTCGAGTCGCTTTACGCCGCAGAACCTGGACCTGGGCCTCTTGCGGCAAACGATGGCCATGGGCGACCGATACGTCGCCCAGATGCATCGCGGCTATCAAAACGCCACCGGCCCGCACACTTGGACCCAGACTTACTACATGTACGCGATGGAGCGTTACCGCAGCTTTCAGGATCATTACCAGGCACAAGACCCCAAAGTAGCCAAGTGGTACGACGACGGCGTCGAATTCCTGGAGAAGATGCAGAAGGATGATGGAAGCTGGACGTTCGGCCGGCTGGCGCACCACGAGACTCCCTTCGCGATCCTGTTTTTAATGCGGAGCACCAAGAAGTCGATCGAGCGCGAGTTCGGCGACGGCCTGGTGCGCGGCGGCCGCGGCCTCCCCAGCGACATCAGCAAGGTGGCGATCGACGAAGCGACCGGCGACGTCATCAATCCCGAGGCCCTCAGCACCGTGGAGTCTCTGATCACCATCTTGGACGACCCCAACAACGCCAACTTGATGGCGCTTGCCGCCAGCCCCGCAAAGCTCGATGCGCTCGTGCGGCCGAAAGTGGATGAAGAAGAGGCCGCGCGCCAGGAGCGGATTCAGAAGC
>JAHWKS010000975.1 GCA_019347795.1 Planctomycetota bacterium
ATGAACGAATCGGGCATCAGCCGCTCGACCGCGTCCACGATGATGTCTTCGGTCTCGGGCGCCAACCGCGTCGGCTGGCCGTAGTAGATCATCGAGCTGTCCGCTTCGTACCCGCCCTCGCGGAGAATTCGCTTCGAGGCGATGTAGCACGGCACATCGTTGGCGTAGGCGATGATCCACAGGCGATCATCGTCGTATTGTTCCTTGAGGCGGATCGCGTAATCGACCACCACCTCGCCGCCGAGAAAGATCATCGCCAGATCATCGCCGAAGCTCCACACTCCGACGGGATAGCGCACCGAGCGAGGCAGCTCCTTCCCCTCATCGAGCATCTTCAGGAAATGCTGCGCCCGGCGGCCCGCGGCGCTGGCCTGCTCCGCTTGCCGCTCCCACTCCTCGCGCGGCGGCAGTTCGGCAAGCGGAATCTCGATCTCCTCGAACCGGCACGCCAGCGGCGGCGACAACGCCTGGAGCGAGTCCCCCTCGGCCGAGAGCAGGCGCTTCACCTCATCCGCCAGCGCCCGCCCGTGCTGCTTGCACATCTCCAGTTCGCCGCGCGGGCTGGGATTGGCGTCGGCGCCGCAGCCGATGGCGATCATGCCCACGGCGCCGGGAAAATCCTCTTCGAGATACTCCTGCGCGTAGCCCGCCCAATCACCGCAGATTTGGTTGAAGGCGCCGGTGAGCGTCGTGCAGTGACAGGCGTAGTTGGCGAGAATCGCAATCGGCTTATCGTCCAAATCTTTCGCCACGAGCACCGGCAGCGAATGATCCACCGGCCCCTGCGGCTGCTCGCCGAACCCTTGATAGCGCGTATCGGTGACCACGCGGCGGTTGACGGCGAAGTCCACTCGTCCCTGCGTCCAATACAGTCGGCCGGGCCGGCGGTTCTTGATCGCCGCCAGCGCGACCTCGACAAGTTGATCCGTCAGCCGCCGCGTGTATCGCTCGATCCGTTCCTGTTGATCAGGCGTCGGCGCCTGGGCGAACATGAAGGGGATGCCCCCCTCCACAAACGGCGCAGAGTGCGTGTGCGTCGCCGTGATTACCAGCCGCTCGCGCGGCACGCCCGCTTTCTGCTTCAACCGCGCGGCGACAACGCGGACCATCGAGGCCGGGACGCCGCAATTCTCGACGGTAATGATCACCGCCGGCTCTTCACCGATCGCCAGAGCCTTCGCCCAAATACGCTGCGCCACCCCTTCCGATTCGGTCGCGCGATTGCCATACCCGCTCAAGCGAATCGGATGCTCCGGAGTGATATCGACCTCCGCGGCCCCGACGGGCAACGTCGAGCGATCTTCCTCGGCCGATGCAAGCGGGCTTGGGGCGCACCAAGCCGTTAACAGAGCCAGAGCCAACCAGCGCATGATTCACCTCGTCTCATTCAGGAGCGACTTTGCCCTGCGATCATACTGAATGAGAGGGCGGATTGCAGCAAGCTACAGCAGCCGGATGACCGAAAGCACAAACACGATGACAAAGACGAGCATTACGGCGACGAACGGACCAGCCCCCCACGGGCGGCCGTGCGGCCATAAAGGAAGCGTCCCCCCGAGAAGCAGGATCAGAAAAGTCAGCAGAATCAACTCCAGCATGGCCACCCCAGCTCCGCCATGCGCCGCGCACGCAGTGTTTTTCTGGACAATCGGCTTGAAATGTGCAGACGATGATCGCGGCCGGCGATTTTCTCAGATGGATTTGAAGCAAGTGGGGCGCCAATCTTTACTTTCCTCGACTGCGGCGGACCCTACGAGTTTTTGCCACTTCCGGTGCTTCTCCTACCGCTGAGCGTTGTAGATTCAATCTGGACAAAAATGGCCACTTGATCCTGGCTGTGCATGGCTTATTCGGATAAACATCGGAAGGAGTGGAGCGACTGGGGGCGGATGGCTGCGCCCTATCTGGTGGCCATTGTCTCGGTGGGGCTGGCCGTCGGCCTCAAGGCGTGGGGCGCTCCCTGGGTGGAGGAGGAGTTGGGCCCGTTCGTCGTCTGGGCCGCGGCGGGGGGGGTCGGGGGCTGGTCGGGCGGCGG
>JAHWKS010000177.1 GCA_019347795.1 Planctomycetota bacterium
ATGCGCCTGCCGACGTTTGGCAAGCCGCGCGTCATCGCTTGCGCCGAAGACCATCCGCAGCACATCGGCCTGCCTCGCGGCTGCCTCCACGAGGTGCAATCGCTGCTATTGGATCTGAAGATCGGCGTTGTCGTTCGAGACGAACGTTATCCGGGCAGACTGCTGGAAGTCGAGTTTCAAGGGCAGCTCCAACCCGATCAAGAGACGGCCGCGAAGGCCATGCTGGCGCACGACACAGGCGTGCTCGCGGCCACGACCGCATTTGGAAAGACCGTGATCGCCGCGTGGCTGATTGCGCGGCGCCGCGTCAATACGCTGGTTCTCGTCCATCGCCGCCAATTGATGGAACAGTGGGTCGAGCGGCTGGCGACGTTCCTGAATCTGCCGACCAAGGAGATCGGCCGCATCGGCGGCGGGCGCAAAAAGTTGACGGGGCGACTGGACGTGGCGCTGATTCAAAGCCTGTCGCGAAAGGGCGTCGTGCACGACCTCGTCGGGGATTATGGACATCTCGTCGTGGATGAATGCCACCATCTGTCCGCGGCCAGTTTCGAGCAGGTCGCCCGTCAGGCGAAGGCAATGTTCGTCACCGGCCTGTCCGCCACGGTGAGCCGCAAAGACGGCCATCATCCGATCATCTTCATGCAATGCGGACCGGTTCGTTATCGGGTTGACGCCAAGCAACAGGCAGCCATGCGTCCGTTCAAACATACGGTGCACGTCCGCCCCACAGGTTTTCGTCCGTTAAAAGCCGCCGCAGAAGACAAGCGGCTCCAGTTTCAAGAGTTGTATTCGGAACTGATCGCGGACCAGGCCCGAAACGGGATGCTTTGCGATGACGTGCTCCAGGCCGTTGAGGAGGGCCGCTCGCCGCTGGTCTTGATCGAGCGCAACGAGCATCTCGACGCGCTGGCGGAACGGCTGTCAAGCGGCGCAGAGCACTTGTTCGTGCTGCGCGGAGGGATGAGCAGAAAGAGAATTCGTGAGGTTGCCGACGGCCTGGCGGCGATTCCCGAACACGAACCTCGCGTCCTGCTCGCCACGGGGCGATACATCGGCGAAGGATTCGACGATCCGCGTCTGGATACGCTGTTTCTCGCCCTCCCGGTGTCATGGCGCGGCACGATCGCGCAGTACGTGGGCCGTCTCCACCGGCTGCACCATCGGAAGCGGGAAGTGCGCGTCTACGATTATGCGGACCTGAACGTTCCCATGCTGGCCCGCATGTTCGATCGTCGTTGCCGCGGTTACGAAGCGGCCGGCTACAACATTCTCCTCCCGGCAAGCGCGGCGCCGGGCTGGCCCGTGGACGTCCCCTTGCCCGTCGATCCGCAATGGAAAAGCGACTACGCAGCCAGCGTCCAGCGACTCATCCGCGACGGCGTTGACGCTCCGCTTGCGCATAGCTTCACTCATGTAGCGCGCCCGCCGGCTGCGGACGCGGATGGAATCCATCGCGCCCGCAGCGCGAGCGAAGCCTTTCTCTACCGCCGTTTGCAGACGCTCGACGCAACCGCCGGGCGCTTCCGCCTGAATGCCGAACTGGCGATCCCCTTCGACGGCAACGGCGTGATGGAGGTAGACCTGTTGTGCGCTGAGGCACAGATTGCGATTGAACTTGACGGGGCGCAGCATCTGGACTGTCCTGAAGCCTATCGCCGCGACCGCCGCAAGGACATGCTCCTGCAGGAGCACGGCTACTTCGTGCTGCGTTTCCTGGCTGAAGACGTCGGCAAACATCTCGACGTCGTGCTCGACACGATTCTCCGCACCCTGTGGCGCCGCCTGCGCGGGGCAACTGACAGCCCCAGCCGGACAGCGACTGCGGCTGAATGAACCGAACACGTCGAATCATTGGAAGAAACTCGAGGGCGACGAAGAGCCGATCACCATGCGGCCCGGCGATCATGTCCTGATTCCAGTCCATCGGAAGCATAGGGTCGAGTGGACTACGCCCGACGAGCCGACTGTCTGGCTGGCGGTGTTCTACCGGGATTGAAACCGCTCTGGGCCAGCAGAGGTTGGCTTAGTCCCGCCGACAGGTCCAGCGGGGATCGCGATTTCCTCGCCGCAGGAGTCGCAGACGTAGTTCGTCGGCAGCAACGACACGACATAAAGGTGGCTTCCTTCGCACTTCGTCCTCCCTATGCAGGCGTGCGGCCGATACAATGCGACGGATGTGCTTTCAGCCAGCAACACGCCGCCAGAGAGGGAGAAGTTGCGATGCCGACCTTCATCACGAACATCAAATTCACGGACCAAGGCAGTAAGAACGTCAAAGACACGTGCAAGCGAGCGGACGCCTTCAAGGCGGCGGCGAAGAAGATTGAGGTGAAGGTGCGGGATATCTACTGGACGCTTGGCCCCGTCGATGGCGTCATCGTCTTCGAGGCGGCTGACGAGGAGACAGCGACCGCCGCCATGCTGCATCTGGCCTCGCAGGGTAACGTGACCACGCAGACGGCCCGAGCATATAAGGCCGCAGAGATGCAGCAAATTCTAGGCAAGCTGCCGTAATAGCGGAGGAGGGAGCGATCAGCCAAACGACGCCGATTCCGGCGATCAGCAGGCCGACAATGATCAGGATCCAAGCCGGATGATGCACTCGCTCCCTCACTTCCACGCGGACCGCCCAATCCACTGGATCGCCCCTCCCCTCGGAATGCTACGCTCGTGCAAGCGAAAGGAAAACGGCATTGACCGACGCATGATGTGCCGTGCCACCAGCGCTCATTGCCGAAGGGCGACAGGAGGCGGTCTCTGGTTGAGTCGCGCTGGTGCGGCTCCGGCGCCAGCCAATCGAAGCTGGCACAGGCTTTGAAGAGAGTTTTCAAATGACCAAACATTCATCGAAGGAGCCTGGGCGCCGATCACTGCAATTCAGCCTCCGCACGCTACTGGTGGCGATGCTCGTCGTGGCGGCGTACTTTGGCGGCCGCATTCCCGTGCTTCGGGAATTAGAAGAGGCGAATCAAAAAACGGCCGCGGCGGAGAACCAAGCGCAGGACGCCATGATGCGTTCCATAGTTGCCGAGGAGAAAATGGCCGTAGCTGAGACTCGTCGGGCCATTGCCGTACGCCAAATGCAGGCGATGAAGACGCTGCTGGAGAAGAAAAGCCAGATGGCAAAAGGCTCGCCCGATTGACAGGCGAGTCGGGAGCGGTACCTGAAGTGACCGGACGAGCAACGACGATCGCAGAGCTTGTTTCCAAATTCCCGCCCCAGCGGGGGCATCCAGTCGCTGGGGCGGGCACGAGGAAAAGGCGGGCAGCCTTTTATGGAAACCGTCGCTGGTGGGGGATTCTACGTCTCGGGTCTTGGGGAGAATTCAAATGCTAAATCGCTCTTCGTGTAGGTGCTCAATCCGTTGCGGAGTCGCCGTGGCCGCATGGCTGGTCGCTGCCGCACCGGCCACTGCCCAGACGAACTGGCCGCAGTTCCGGGGGCCGGAGGCCCGCGGAGTGGCGGAGAACGACGCGCTTCCAGGCCGTTGGTCGGCGACTGAGAACGTCGCCTGGAAAACAGACATCCCGGGGCGCGGCTGGTCCTCGCCGATTGTTTGGGGCGAGCGCGTGTTCCTGACCACGGTCGTGAACACCGGCAGGTCCGAAGAGCCGAGAAAAGGCCTCTACTTCGGCGGCAATCGGCCCACGCCGCCGGAGTCGCCGCACCAGTGGAAGGTGCTTTGCCTTAACCTGAAAACTGGCGAGCTCCTCTCGGAGCGGCAGGTCTATGAAGGCAAGCCCAATAGCGCGATCCACCTGAAGAACAGCTTCGCCTCGGAAACGCCCGTCACCGATGGCGAGCGGGTCTACTGCTACTTCGGCAATGTCGGCGTTTTCTGCTTCGACCTGAACGGCAACGAAGTTTGGGAGCGGCGCATCGAGCCTCGCCCCACACGCTACGGCTGGGGCACGGCGGCGTCACCCGTGCTCCACGAGGGACGCCTTTACCTGGTGAACGACAACGAAGAGGAGTCCTATCTTCTCGCGCTAGACGCCAAGACGGGCGAGGAGGTGTGGCGCGTCGCGCGGGACGAGAAGAGCAATTGGGCCACGCCTTTCGTTTGGGAGAACGAGCTTCGCACCGAGATCATCACGCCCGGCTCCGGCAAGGTCCGCTCTTACGATCTGGACGGCAACTTGCTTTGGTTCCTGGAGGGGATGTCGAGCATCACCATCGCCACGCCCTATGAATACGAGGGGCGACTCTACATCAGCTCGGGCTACGTGCAAGATCCGCTGCGGCCGATCTATGCGATCCGGCCCGGCGCGAAAGGCGATGTCTCTCTCAAGGAGGGCGAGTCATCCAACGCCTGGATCGTGTGGCGCGGCGAACAGGCGGCTCCTTATAACCCGTCGACGCTCGTTTACCGCGACCGCCTGTACGTGCTCTACGATCGGGGGCTGGCGGCCTGCTTCGATCCGGAAAATGGCTCGACCATCTATGAGCCGCAGCGGCTTCCCCACGGGCGGGCTTTCACCGCCTCGCCCTGGGCCTACGCCGGTAAGGTGTTCTGCCTCAACGAGGACGGGGTGACGTTCGTGCTCGATGCCGTAGACAAGTTCGAGCTACTCCATACGAACGCCCTGGCGGAAGATGACATGTGCATGGCCACGCCCGCGATGGCCGGCGATCGCCTGCTGATTCGCACCTCGGCCCGGCTGTACTGTATTCAGGCCGGAGGGAAGTAGGGGGCGGAGGCGGCTAGAAGGGGCGCCAACGCTGAACGACGTCGCGAAGTGCGTTCCAAAATCTTTCGTGTCAGCGCCGCGCACTTCAACGACTTGCGCCTCTATGAATGAAATTGCCCGGCGAATATTGAGGTTTCGCCTGCACACGCTAGTGCTGTTCATTTTGCTTTGCGGCCTTGGACTCGGCGGCCTGAGATACCAGATTCTAAACACCGTCGGGAAATGGCAGCGGTTTTCCGCGGCGGGTAGCGGAGTAGCTGGTCAGCCATCCTTCCGCCGGGGCAAGTCCGCGGTGATGTTACGGAAACGTTACACGAAGTGCCGTTGTGGTTGAGTAGCATCTGGATATGCGTCGTAGTTCGGCGCCATGCGGCCGTTACTTCCAGGAGCAGTATCCATGAAACCTTCCCATCAACGCCGTTTCGTCATCGCGATTCTCCTCGCTGTCGCCGCTGAGCCGTGGGCCTCGGCACGCGCCCAAGAGTCGCCGGGGCAACTGCAGATCAAGACTCGTCGCATCGTCGCCTTCAAGGACGGGTATTGCCTGGTCGTGAAGGATGCGGCGGGGACCAGCGATGAGCGGGGGGAGGTGTTCACTTCCGAAGTTCCCGACGCCGCGGTGCTCGGCTCCTTCTGGGCGACGCCGACTGAGGGGCGGCTCACGGCGATGATCGCCGGCTGGAGAGAGACGACGGAGGAAGTCGTGAAGGAGGCGCCGTGCACGCAGGTGATCGAGCTGCTGCTGGCGAACGTCGGCGCGGAGGCGGCGATCGAGCTGCATGATAAGTCGGTCCATCGCGGCCGGATTCACGAGGTGCTCACGCAGCCGACGGCGGCCCCCCTCTCGCAGCCGTGGGCCGAGCGGTGGCGGCTCACGAGTCTCCTGGCGAGCGGCTCTTCGCGAGGGCTCTCGCAGCCGGAAGTCGTTGAGGCGCCTTCGATGGGCGGCGTCACCGGCGAGCTCTTCGTCCTCCGGGCCGATGACGGCGACAAGCTCCTGCCGATCTCGCAGGTGCGCTCGTTCACCGTCGATCGCATGAAGACGACGCTGGAGCGCACCGTCACATCGCGGCAGCGGAGCAAGCGGCTCACATTCCGCTTCGCCGAGCCGGCGCAGCGGCGGGAGCTGTCGCTCATGTACTTCCGGCCCGGTGTGCGATGGATCCCGACGTATCGCGTGCAATTGGAGTCGGGAGGCGAGAAGGAAAAGAAGACGGCGACGATCGCCCTTCAGGCGGAGGTGCTTAATGAGGCGGAGGACTTCGGCGACGCGCCGCTGGACGTGGTGGTGGGCGTGCCGAACTTCCGCTTTCGCACGCTTCCCAGCCCGCTGACGCTGGAGCAGGCCTTGAGGAATGCGCTCCAGCAGTCCGAGCCGGCGCTGATGGGGCAGATGCGGAATGACTTCTCCAACGCCCTCTATGGCCAGCGGAGCAGCGAGTTCCGCCGCGAGGCCGCCGGGGCCTCCGCCGTCGCGGAAGGAGGCTCGCTGGAACTGCCGGACGAACTAACGGCCCAAGGGGCGCAGGATCTCTTCGTCTACCAGCTTCCGTCTCTGCGGTTGAAGACGGGGGAGCGGGCCGCGGCACCGATCTTCACGGCGGAGGTTCCCTATCGCGACGTGTACACCTGGGACCTGCGGCTCCAGCGGCAGGACAATGGCGCCGCCCCCACCGGCTCGGGCGCCGGCTCCCCCTTGACGCTCTCCAAGAACGAGGTGTGGCATCAGGTGGCGCTCACCAATACGACGCGGCTTCCCTGGACAACCGGCGCCGCGATGTTGCTCGACCAAGGCATTCCCGTCGGGCAGGAGCTGTTGACCTATACCTCGCCCAACGATGAAGTCCGCGTGCCGGTGACCGTCTCCGTCGAAACGCGCGGCAGCTATGAGGAAGAAGAGATCGATCGCGAGCTAGGGGCGCTGACCTGGAACGGATACAGCTACGCCAAGATCGTGAAGCGGGCGCAGCTCGATTTGTGCAATAACAAGCCGGTTCCGATCGAGGCCGAGATTACCTTCCGCTTCGGCGGCAAGGCGACGGAGGTCAGCGACGACGGCGCCGTCAGGCTCGACGCCTTCCGCGCCGAAGACTGGACGAACTACAACGGCCACCCTACCGTCAACAACAGCACCACCGTGCGGTGGAGCGTGAAGCTGGGACCTGGGGAAACCTTCACGCCCACCGTCGTCTACCACTTTTACGTGCGCCACTGATTTGCACTTATCTTCAATTCGCGATTTCTTAACAATCGCCGCCTCCTCAGCCCCTTGCAATGTCCGTTCGCATGACCAATAATTAGCATACGAACGATCTTGCGGAGGAGGTCCCGTGCTGCAGTACGATTTTGAGGAAAGCATCGGCTATTGGCTGATCGTCGGCGCGCAGGCGTTTCAGCGGGCGCTGAATGAGGAGCTGGCGCCGCACGGCGTCACATTCCGGCAGGCCCAGGTTCTGGGTTGGCTGGCCTTGGAGGGAGAGCTGGCCCAGAACGAGCTGGCGGCGAAGATGATGATCGAGCCGCCCACGCTGGTCGGCATTCTGGACCGCATGGAGCGCGACGGCTGGATCTCCCGCGTCGCCTGTCCCGCGGACCGCCGGAAGAAGCGGATCGTGGTGAACCGCGCCGCGGAACGGGTCTGGGAGAAGATCGCCGCCTGCGGCAAGCGGGTCCGCAGCCGCGCCGTGCAGGGATTGACGAAGGAGGAAATCGAAACGCTCAAGCGGCTCGTGCGGCGCGTGGAGCACAATCTCAGCGAGCCGGCGTTGGTCGAGAAGAGCGCCTGACGAAGCCATTCCCATATCGAGTTCAAAAAATGTCGTTGCGATTGATCGCTTCCCTATTATTGCTGTTGTCCGGATTTGCCTCTGCCTTGGCTCAGGGGACGGCGGGCAAAGGGCCCCCGGCCACTCTGGTTGCTGTGGCGCCGATCGAACAGCGCACGGTCACGCCGAAGCAATCGTTCGTCGGCACGGTGATGCCGGTGCGGAAAGCGGTGATCGGCAGCGCCGTCGATGGCCGCATCGCCGAATTCCGCGTCAACGAAGGCGATTACCTCGACGTCGAGAGCGAAGAGGGCGGCGTCCTGGCCGTGCTCTTGCGGGAGACGATCGGCAAAGAGGTGGAAGCCGCCCAGGCGGAGCTGCGGCTTCGCGACGAAGAGTTGAAAGAGATGCAGCAAGGCTTTCGACCGGAGGAGAAGGAGCAGGCCCGGGCTCGCATGGAGGCGGCGAAGGCAGCCATGGAGTACAGCAGGCTGCGGTTGCGGCGGTTGGAGTCGCTCTTCCGGCAAGGCCGGGCGGCCTCGCCGGAGGAAGTGGATGAGGCAACCGCCGCCGCCAACCAGGCGCATAATGCGTACCTCGAGGCGGTCGCGGCGCAGGAGCTGATCGAGCAAGGCCCCCGCGCGGAGCAAAAGGCGCAGGCCGCCGCGCGGCGCGACATGCAGCAGGCGGTCGTGGATCGTCTGGAGGATCAGTTCGAGAAGCACACCATCCGGGCCCGCTTCAACGGCTACGTTTCCGCCGAGCACACCGAATTAGGCGCCTGGGTCAACCGCGGCGATCCGGTGGCCGAGATCGTGGCTCTGGACGAGGTGGACATCGAAGTTCACGTCGTCGAGAATCACGTCCCCTTCGTCCACGTGGGAGACGCCACCACGATCACGTTGAC
>JAHWKS010000178.1 GCA_019347795.1 Planctomycetota bacterium
CAGCGGGCGGAACTCGTCGAGCGGTTTGAGCCGCACGGCGAACTCCGGCGTTCCCGGCTCGCCGCGCGTCTCGACCCACCCGCCGCCGAAACGGGCCTCGTATTTCTCCAGTGCGTCTTCGGCGCCGCGGCGGACGATGTCGTCATGCTTCATCCACCGCACCCCCTCGCTGAGGATGTTGTGGTCAGAGAGCGCCAGGAAGTTGTAGCCGTGGGTGCGGTACCACTCGGCGATCATCTCCGGAAAGTCGTTCCCGTCGCTCCAAAGCGAGTGCGTGTGGATGTTCCCCTTCCACCACCGCAGCGGCGGCTCGGCCGGCACGGCGTCGTCGGCGAAGCACGCGGCGGCGAAGCCGCAGTGAATGAGGACGGCAATCAGAACGGCGGTCGTATTTCTGCGGGACACGTGGTGGATCCTTGGGAAGATGTCGGAACGCCCCCCAGGTCGTCGCGGGGGCTGGTACTTTTGTATGATGCGGGCATGGACGATGCAACATTTCTCGAGGACGACCCGCTCGTCGATGAGGGCCCGCTCCATGGCAAGCGGGTGGCGCTGGTGGGGAAACTGGGAGGCGTGAACCGCCGCGAGGCGCAACAGCTTGTGCGTGGCGAGGGAGGCGTGATGGTCGACCGTTCCGACGAGGAGGCGGACCTGGTCGTCATCGGCGCCGAAGAGTTTCCCCTGGCCGACCTCGACGCGCTGCTGGCGCCCGCCCTGCGCGCCGCGGCGGCCGAGGGACGCGTGGAGATTATCACGGAAACCGAACTCTGGCAACGGCTCGGTCTTGTCGAGAACGAGCAGCATGTCCGCCGGCTCTACACTCCCGCGATGCTGGCGGATCTCTTGAACGTGCCGGTGGCGATCATCCGCCGCTGGCATCGCCGCGGGCTGATCGCACCGGCCCGCGAGGTGAAGCGGCTCCCGTACTTCGACTTTCAAGAAGTGGCGACCGCCCGGCGGCTGGCTCAGGTGCTGGCCGAGGGAGTTTCCCCCGCCGCGCTGGAGCGAAAGCTGGCGGAGCTGGCCCGTTTCACCCCCGGCGCCGAAAGGCCGTTGGCGCAGTTGCAGGTGATTGTCGAGGGTCGCGAGTTGTTGCTCCGCCGGGGCGAAGGCCTCATTGAGCCGGGAGGCCAACTACGGTGGGATTTCGAGAAGCTGGAGAATCTCGCATCCGAGTCAGGACGCGCAACGCCGGAAGACGCCGTGGTCGAGCAGGACGATCTCGCCACGCCCGAGCAGCTTCTCGATATGGCGATGGAGCTGGAAGACGAAGAGCGTCTGGATGAGGCGGCCGAGATGTACCGCGCGGCGCTGGCGGCCGGCGGCCCGCGAGCCGACATCTGCTTTCAACTGGCCGAGCTGCTTTACCGCCAGGGAGATCTCATCGCCGCACGCGAACGTTACTACATGGCGATTGAGATGGACGAGGATTACGTCGAGGCCCGGGCGAATCTCGGTTGCGTGCTCGCGGAGCTGGGAGATCGCGAGCTGGCGATCTCCGCCCTGGAAGGCGCCCTCCAGCATCACAACGATTACCCCGACGCCCACTATCACCTCGCGACGCTCTTGGACGGAGAAGGCCGCGAAGAAGCCGCCCGCATCCATTGGCAGGAGTTTCTCCGCCTGGCGCCCGACAGCCCCTGGGCCGAAGAAGCCCGGCAGCGGCTCCATGCAGCCAGCGACGAGGCAACCTTGTAGAGACTCCGGGGTCGGGGAGGTTTTTCGGCCCAACCTCCTGCCACGTCGAAAATCCTTCGACCGAAAAACCGCCCCGACCCCATCGGTTCGCCGCGACAGGCTGGTCCTACCTTGCCGGCGAAGTCCAACCAGCGGCGCGGCCGCAACAGGCGCCGCAGGTTTCCCGGCTCAGGCGGAAGCAGCCCTTGTCTTCGCATGAGGAATAGTCGGCGTGGAAGCGGCAGCCATCGGCGGCGGCCGCGAAGGAAAACACGCCGAACAGCCGCCCCAGGTCTTTGCTGCCGGAAAGATAGACGCAGCCGTCCTGCTTAATCACCCGCATCGCCACCGAATAGCGGAACGGCAGGATTTTGAAAAACCGGCCGCGGAAGGTGACGTCGTAGCAGCACGCACTGCGCCGCACGAACTCCGCCCGCAGCGGCCCTTCGTGACCTGACGTGCAACTCTTCCAGGTCCCCGACCACGAGCCGGAGAGGTCTGTCGCCCGGGATGGCGCCGTCATCGCCAACCAAACGACGACCAGCGCAAGGGCGCCGGTTGCGCGACTCCGTCGGCACTTTTGCATGACCTTCCTCCGCAAGAGGACGTTCTTTCGCGGAGCGAAAGACGACTTTTCTATCGGCCGTGGAGCGCCCGTCCCGTACTCACGCGGCGGCGGGAGCATTCATATCGGTTTTAGCGATCGCGGGGCAGGATCACCTTGCAGCCCATCGCCTCCATGCGCTCGCGCAACCGGGCGAGCATCGCGTCGCCGTGATAGACGCCGACGACGGCGCCGCCGCTGCCGGCGAACTTGGCGCTGGCGCCCGCCGCGCGGGCTTCCTCCACCATGCGAATCTGCTCCTCGGGCAACCGGCAGATGCTGCGGCGGGTGTCGAAGTTCTCGTTGATCAGCGAGTCCAGCTCCTCCGGCCGGCCAGCCACCAGCGCGTCGCGGGCCGCCTGCGCCAACTCCGCGAAATGCCGCATCGCTTCGACGACCGCCGGCTCCCCTTGATTGAAGCGGGCCTTGAGGTTGTTGTGAAATATTTCGGTCGGCTCTCCCGCCTCCGCCTTGTAGGCGATGTACACCGGGGGAAGCAGCCCCGCGTCGAGCGGCTCATACCGGCCGCACGCCAGGCCTATTTGCTCCTGGGTGGACTTCATGTAATCGGCGTCGAAGTCCATGAAGAGCAGTCCTTCGTAGAACTGAATCGCCCGGTCCTGCAAGCCGGCCGAGATGCCCAGCTCCTCGGTTTCCACGCTCAGCGCCAGCGACGGCAGCACCGGGAGCGGGGTTTCGACGCGGTAGAACTCCATCAGCGCGCGGAGCGTGGCGACGATGATCGCGCTGGAGCCGGCCAGGCCGACCTGCCGCGGGATGTTCGTCTCGTAGCGGATGGAGAAGTTCCGCTCGTGCAGCTCATGGCGCCCCTCGCAGTACTCGACGAACTTCTTGATCGTCGCCTTGATGAGCCGCAGCCCGCCGTAGTAGCCGTGCAGCCGCACGTCGGCCGCCAGGTCCTTCACCGAGGCGAAGCGGTGCTCATCGAAATGCGTGAGGACGATCTCCACCTCCTCCCACGGATAGAGCACCACCTCGGCATAGAAGTCTCGCACGATCAGCGACAACGTCTTGCCGTGATAGCCGTCGCTGGGATTGCCCACCAATCCCGCCCGGGCGTAAGCGCGATGTTTGATGATGTCCATGCGATTGGCCTGCAAACACGACACACCCGTTCGAAGCGTGAGCGAGACGAAATGCGATGGCGAAGACGATCCCGCGCGACGCGTTTCCAAGACGCGCTGGTTCGCTCGCGCAGGCATGTAGCCACGGGCGCCAGCCCGTGGATGCAAGTCAATCCCCATCCCGTTCTTGCAGCCCCGAAGGGGCGACAGAGAACCGCGGTTGCGTCCTTCTGTCGCCCCTTCGGGGCTGCAACTCTGGTGGGGTTGGCCCGAAAATCCAGGGGCTGACGCCCCTGGCTACATGCCTGCGCCCCTTCGGGGCGACGCAAAAAAGCATACCTTCACGACCCAAGCTTCGGATTGGCAAGAATCGTCTTAATGTATTCCCGTAATGACTCGCCGTACCGCGGATCGGAGAGGGCGAACTCGAAGAAAGCGCGGAAGTAGCTGTCGAAGTTGCCGATGTCGAACCGCCGCTCTCCCGAGTGCAGCCGCAGCCCGTACGCCGTACGGCCGTCCTTGAGCATCAGCCGCATGGCGTCGGTCAGTTGAATCTCGCCGCCTTTGCCGGGCGGCGTCTGCTCCAGGTAATCAAAGATCGAAGGGCCGAACACGTACCGAGCCGCGACCGCCAGCGTGCTCGGGGCCTCCCCCACGGCGGGCTTCTCGACAACGTCGGTCAATTCGAACGTCTCAGCGTCGGGCGTGGGCGTCTGCGCGATGCCGTACTGCACCACGTCCCGCGCCGGGACCTGCTCGAAGGCGACGACCGCCTCCGCGCCGGTCGCCTCGAAGTGGCGGATCATGCGGCGCACAATGTCCGACTCGGCGTGCAGTCCAATGATCGAATCGCCCAAGGCCACCACAAACGGCTGATCCCCGATGAGCGGCTTCGCGCACAGCACCGCGTGTCCCAGTCCCAGTTGCCGCCGCTGCCGCGTGTAAAAATACTCCATCTTCTGCCGCTCGAACTCCAGGTCGGCCAGTTGCTCCTCTCGGCCGGTGCGGCGCAAGAAGTCGATCAGCTCCCCGTCCTCATCGAAGTGGTTCTCGATCTGCGTCTTGCGGGAGTCGGTGATGAAGAGCAACCGGCGAATCTCCGACTTCGCCAGCTCCTCCACCACATACTGCACCACCGGCTTCCGCCCCACGGGAAGCATCTCCTTCGGCTGGCTCTTGGTGGCGGGCAAAAGCCGCGTCCCCCGCCCCGCCACCGGCACCACCGCGATATCAATTGACATGCAGAATTCCTAGCAAAATTAAACGGCGCCGACCCAATCAACCGGCTGCCGCCGCAGCACGATTATCGACTCGGCAGCATAGAAACGCAAGATTCAGCGATCCGATGCTACCTTAGCTCCAGCGGAAAATCGCTCAAGATTTCCACGCCGGTGTCCGTGACGAGGTAGTCGTTTTCGATTCGCATCCCGGCGTTCAGCTCGGGGGCGTAGAGGCCGGGTTCGGCGGCGAAGACTTCGCCGGCTTGGAATTCGTCATTCCAGTGCGGGTTGAGGTGCGGGGCCTCGTGCGGGAAAAGGCCGATGCCGTGGCCGAGATGGTGGTTGAACACGCCCACCGGCGCCGCGTCGAGCATCGCCTGCGCTTCCGCGAACAGGAGGCGGGCGCTCACGCCGGGCTTGACCGTCTCCTGCACGTAGCGGAGGACGCCGGTGACGTGCTCCCATGCGGTCTGCTGCTGGTGCGTCGGCTCGCTGACGGCGATGGTGCGGGCGTTATCGGCGAAGTAGCCGCGGAAGGCGGGACCGAGATCGAGGATGTACAGCTCCCCCGCCGCCGCCGTGCGTCCGCCGCGGGGCGGGCCGCCGCGGGAAGCGCATTGATAATCGTTCCCCGTGCCCGTGAGCATCTCGCCGCACTCCTCGACCGCCGCGGCTTGGAGCTGGTTGAAGACTTCCAGCTCGCCCACGCCGGGGGCGATGATTTGCCGGGCCCGCTCATACATGCGTCCCGTGGCGGCGATCGCCTTTTTGATCTTCGCCAGTTCGTCGGCGTCTTTCCGGCGCCGCAGCTCGTAAAGCGGCGGCTCGATGTCGTACAGCGCCGCCGGATAAATCTCCGTCAGGTGCGGACAAAAGGTGGAGAACTCCACCCCGATCCGCTCCGGCCGGCTCCGCCCCTCGAGCACGGTCTTGAGCACCGCGGACGACGCCTGCCGCTGATCGTTCCGCATTGTCGAATGCCGCTTGGCGTCGTACACCGCGACCTCATCGGCGGCGAGCGTCTCCGGCGCCTTCTGCGGCGCGACCACGATCAACTCGCCGTCCTTGGTCAGCGCCGCGACCGGCTGAAACGTCCACGCGAACCGCACCCCCGAGAGCCACTGCACGTGCTCGACCTGCGTCACAATCGCCAGATCAATATCCCGCCCCCCCATGTGCTCCAACAGCCGTTGCTGACGCGCGCGGCACAGATCGATATTAACGGCAAACGGATCCATCGGCGCCTCTTCAAGGGTGGAGCGAGGATCGGAAACCAGGCGGACGTGCAGTGGAATGATAGGGAAGGAACGCTAATCAGCACTAATCGACGCGATAAAAGACGCTAATAAAAATAGTCCATCAGTGCTTATTAGCGTCGATTAGTGTTCCTCCTCCGCGGATTCTGTGGATGCCTTTCGCGCGGGCGCGATTGCCGCTAATTCCAACTTATGTCCCGCGGGACGTGCTTGATCTTCAGGGTGGAGTGGAGGATGTCGCGGCCGATTTGGCGGAGGACGGTGGTCCAGAGGTCTTCGTCGTCGCTGAAGACCTGCTCGAAGGTGGCGGGGGAGATCATCCAGACGCCGGCCTGCAACTCGTTTTCAAGCTGCCCGGCCGTCCAGCCGGCATGGCCGATGAAGATGCGGCAGGGAAGGGTCGCTTCGCAGACGAGCTGCTCCAGGTGCTCCCGGCTGGCGGCCACATAGACGCCGCCGGGCACTTGGACCTCCATCTCCGAGAGCGAGGCCTCGCCGTGCAAGGCCATCAGAGGCCCGGAAACCGGGCCGCCCATGTTGAGCGGCCGCTCGCAGGCGCAAGGCTTCTCACTGACTTGGTCCCAGAGGCTCTTGACCGACTCGCCGATGGGCCGGTTTAACACCACGCCGAAGGCCCCTTCCTCGCTATGGTGCAGCACGAGGATCACCGTCTGCGCAAACGGCGATTCCCCCATATGCGGCGACGCCACCAGCAGTTGACCTTGCAGCGATTGCATAACAGACCCCCGACGCCGTTTTGGCGGCAAAGCAATAGATGCAACCAGAGTGGAGCAAACTGCGCGCCAAAACTCCCGTGGTGCGAACTCGCTCCGGCGTTTGTAAAACAGGCAGTCGCAGCGAAGCGGTGGCGCCGATTTCTTCACAATCGCTAAAACCTAAACTGGCGCGGAGCTTATATATTACTTGCGGATCACAGCGATGGCGGAGTAAGCATCATGCCGGCGCACGATTGGACTCGCGTGGACGCGGGATTGTTTCATCACTTCCATCAAAGCTGGACCGTTGGGCTGACCCATGCGCTCAACGGCGGCGGCTTGCCAGAGAACTATTTTGCGCTGGTCGAGCAAAGTATCTGCGGACAGCGAAGCGAGGAGGATCTCTATGCCGCTCGCGCCAATCGCGTTACGGTTCGACATCGGCATGGGGACGTGGTGGCGGTGATCGAGATCATCTCTCCAGGAAACAAGTCTGCTCGGGCGCCCTTTCGAGCGCTGGTCGAGAAGTCAGCGGAGCTGATCCGTCAGGGAGTGAACCTGTTGGTTGTGGACCTGTTTCCTCCCGGGCCGCGCGACCCTTTTGGTTTGCACAAGGCAATCTGGGACGAATTCCTCGAAGAGGACTTTGAGGTTCCGGAAAACAAACGACTGCTGGCGGCCGCCTACGACGCCGGTCCGCCGCGGGTAGCCTACGTGGAGCCGTTCGCCGTCGGAGACGCGATTCCAGAGATGCCGATCTTCCTGGCGCTCGGCTTCTACGTTCCCGCGCCGCTGGCACCGACGTACGAAGCCGCCTGGCGAGAATTCCCCGAGCCGCTCCGGCGACTGCTCGACGATTCCTAGAGCTCTTTCAACGCGGCGTTGATGTCGAGAACGCTTTGTTGGCCGTCGGCGAAGAGCATCAGGGTGTTGTCGGCGGCGAAGAGCGGGTTGGGAATGCCCGCGAAGCCGGGGCTGAGGCTTCGCTTGAGGACGATCACCGTGCGAGCTTTATCGACGTCGATGATCGGCATCCCCGCGATGGGACTCTTGGGATCGGTACGGGCGACCGGGTTCACCACGTCGTTGGCGCCGATCACGATCGCCACGTCCACGCTGTTCATCGTGGGGTTGATCGCGTCCATCTCCTTGAGCTGCTCGTAAGGCACGTCGGCCTCGGCCAGGAGCACGTTCATGTGCCCCGGCATCCGGCCGGCGACCGGATGAATGGCGTACTCGACCGTGCAGCCGCGCTCTTCGAGAATTTTCTGCAGCGACCGCACGGCGTGCTGGGCCTGAGCGACCGCCATCCCGTAGCCGGGCACGATCACCACCCGCTGGGCGCCTTCCAGGATCATCGCCACGTCATCGGGAGACGTGCTGCGGACGGAGGTGTAAATCTCATCGGCCTGGGCGCCCGCCCCGCCGGCGTCCATCACGCCGAACAGCACGTTCGTGAGCGAGCGGTTCATCGCCTTGCACATCAACCGTGTGAGGATGATCCCCGACGCCCCGACCAATGAGCCGGCGATGATCAGCACGTTGTTCGTGATCACGAATCCGGTGGCCGCGGCGGCCAGACCCGAGTACGAGTTTAAGAGGGCGATCACCACCGGCATGTCCGCTCCGCCGATCGGGTTCACCAGCAAGACGCCGAGCGCGGAAGCGAGCAGCACCGTCAGAACGTACGCGGTGATGGCGATGCCGTGCGAGTCGGTCGTCACCATCCAGAGGGCGGTCAGCAGCGTCACCACCGCCAGAAGTGCGTTCACGGCCTGGCCGCCGGGCACTGGAAACGGC
>JAHWKS010000179.1 GCA_019347795.1 Planctomycetota bacterium
AAGTTGGGGAGCTGCTGCTCCAGCTCCTCCCGCTTGAGGTTCATCCCCGCGCTTTCGGCGATGTAAAGCCGGCCGCGATCATCGAAGGCGGCCATCATTGGGTGCCGAACCAGCGGCGGCGCGGCGGCCAGCTCGACCTCAAAGCCGTCGGGGACGCGGATCGGCGGCGGGGCGAAGTCGCTCTCATCCCCCGATGCAATGCTTGACAATAGGAACGCCAAACACGACCACCAGACGCATCTCCGCCGCATAGCTTCCCATCTCCCAAAGAGGCCGCCGAAGCAGTTCTCGCCGTCACTATCATAACAATCGCGCCGCGGCCATGCAGCGATTTTTGACATCGTCGGCAGGCGCCGTAGGGTTGCGATGAGGGGCGCCGCCGCGCCGGGTCCAATCCTCACGAGCAACACCATGAGCACGACTTTCCTGACATTGGCATTAGCGCTAGCCCAGGCTCCGTTCGGCAACGGCCCCGTGGACGCCGACGCAATTCGCGCACGTGATGAAGTCGAGCAGGCCGCCCGCGAGTTCCGCGGCGCCGTGTATCGCAGCTTCCGCACCGACCGCGCCGAGTTCGATCGCCGCTGGATCGCGGGCGAAGAGCTACTTCGCCATTGGACGGTCCTCGATCAGCCGGTGGCACATCAAGGCGAGGTGACGGCCTGGTTCGTCGAGGCGACGCACGCCGCCAGAATCGGCCGCAGCGAATTGCCCCTGCTGCCGCACTTGCCCGAGCCGACGTTGCCGACGGTGATCCGGGACGACGAATCGTCTTCGCCCGAAGAATCGCTGCCGCCTCCCGTCGCGCCGCCGGCGGCGGAAAGCGCGGTCGAAGACGATAATCCGTTTCTCCCCGCCCCCCCCGACCCGGCGCCGCCGCAGCCGGACGACGCGACCACGGACGCGACGGGCAATCTCCCCGGCAAAATTCACACGTTGCTGGACCTCAGCGAATCGATCTTCGGCGGGTCACAGTAGTAGGCACACTCCGTGTGCCGTCCGTATGAACAAGCCCCCCTCGACGGCGCCCGGAGTGCGCCTATTACTTTGGGCCGATAGCCGGGGCCGCGATCATCTGGCATACTAGGCCGCGGGCGGCGCCGCGCGAGCGCCGCCGGCTTCGTTGATTGCGGCTTCACGTCCGATGGCTCACCAATCCGCTCAGCTTGCGCCGGAAACGCACCCCCCCTGTTATGTGTTCGAGTCGCCCGCCGAGATGGCCCGGCACGTGGCCCTCTTGATCGCGGGCATCATTCGCGAACGGAATTCGCTCGGCCGGAATGCGGTGCTCGGCCTCCCCACCGGCTCGACGCCCGTGAGCGTCTACCGCGAGCTGATCCGCATGCACCGCGATGAGCGGCTCGATTTTTCGCGGGTGGTAACCTTCAACCTCGACGAATATTGCGGCGTCGAGCCGGACCAGCTCCAAAGCTACCACCGCTGGATGCGGGAGCATTTCTTCGATCATGTGAACATCCCGCCGCAGAACATCCACATCCCCGACGGGATGACGCCGCCGGAGAAGGTCGCCGCCCATTGTCGCCGGTACGAAGACGCCATTCGCGAGGCGGGCGGCATCGACGTGCTGCTCTTGGGCATCGGCCGCAACGGGCACATCGGCTTCAATGAGCCGTTCTCTTCCCCCGCCGGCCGCACCCGGCTGGTGACGCTCGACCCAATCACGCGGAAAGACGCCGCCAGCGACTTCTTCGGCGAAGAGAACGTGCCGACCCAGGCCATCACCATGGGCCTGGCCACGATCCTCGAGGCCCGCAAGGTCCTGCTGATGGCCCTGGGGGAGCACAAGGCGAACATCATCCGCGAGACGGTCGAGCGGCCCGCCAGCGATCGCATCCCCGCCAGCATTTTGCAGCGGCACCCCGACGCGGAGGTGCTCCTGGACGGCGCCGCCGCGGGCGAACTCTCCGGGTGGGCCACGCCTTGGGTCACCGGCGCCGTGAAGTGGAATGAGCCGCTCATCAAGCGGGCGGTCATCTGGCTCTGTGAGCAGACCGGCAAGGCGCTCCTCAAGCTCGACGACGAGGACTTCCGCACGCACGGCCTGCACCAATTACTGCGGCTGCACGGCCCGGCGCAGCGGCTGGCGCACGACGTGTTTCAGTGGATGTTGAACACGATCGAGTATCATCCCGCCGGCAAGGAGCCGAAGCGGGTGATCTGCTTCAGTCCTCACCCGGATGACGACGTGATCAGCATGGGCGGGGCCTTGATCCGCCTGGTGGAGGACGGCCATGAGGTCCACGTCGCCTATATGACCAGCGGCAATATCGCCGTCTTCGATCACGACGCGCGGCGGATCGCTGACCTGGTGACCGAGTACAACCGCCTGTTCGGCATCGACCTGGAAAAATCTCGCGACGTGGAGCGGACGGTGGTGGATGCTCTGGACAGCAAGCACGCGGGCAAGTCGGACGTGGAGCACGTGCGGACCATCAAGGGGCTAATCCGCTGGAGCGAGGCGAAGGCGGCCGCGATGAAAGTCGGCTGCCGCGAGGAGCACCTGCACTTTCTCGACCTGCCGTTCTATCGCACCGGGACGGTGGCCAAGAATCCGGTGGGCGAGGAGGACGTAGCCATCATTCGCGGTCTCATCGAAGAGGTGCAGCCGCAGCAGATTTACGTCGCCGGCGATCTCTCCGATCCCCACGGCACGCACCGGGTCTGCGCGGAGGCGATCTTCCGGGCGCTCTGGGGCATGGAGCGCGACGGCAAGAAGACGCCCGAAGTGCTTCTCTACCGCGGCGCCTGGCAGGAGTACGACCTGCACGAGATCGAGATCGCGGTTCCGCTCAGCCCCGGCGACCTGCTCTTGAAGCGCAAGGCGATCTTCATGCACGAGAGCCAAAAGGACGAGGCGCTCTTCCCCGGCGCTGACCCCCGCGAGTTCTGGCAGCGCGCCGAAGACCGCAACAAGGGAACCGCCGACCGCTATAATCAGATCGGCCTCCCCGAGTATTACGCGATGGAGGCCTTCGTCCGCTGGAAGGGAACGCCGATTTAGGCCTGAACCATGGCGTCCGAGAATCAACCCGCGAAGTCCGCTCTCGATTGGGACGTCGCGTTGGAGGCGACGGGGGGCGACCGCGGATTGCTGCAGGAGTTGGTGGACGCATTTCTCGCGGAGTCGCGCTCGCTGATGGCGGGGATCGAGCGGGCGATCGCCGACGGGGACGCCGCGGAGTTGCAGCGTCTGGCGCATTCGCTCAAAGGCGGCATCCGCTTCTTCGGCGCCGACGCCCCCGCGGAGGCGGCCTGGCGGATGGAGCAAGCAGGCAGAGACGGCGATTTTTCCGCCGCTCAAAAGCTAATGGCCGATCTCGAAGGCGAGCTTCACAAGCTGCAAGCGGCGCTCTCCGCGGGGATCCCGACGTAGCATCCCGTTGCGCGACGCGAACATCCGCGGTAAACTGGCGTCTCTGAGGTAGGGATCTCGCGCCGCCATCGACGTTGCTCCGCCAATCCAGATCCTGTCGGGCCGCCGGGACCTACACCACGCAGCACCTTACGGACATCCGCCATGGAAATGGAAAAACTCGTCTCGCTCTGCAAACGCCGCGGCTTTCTCTTTCAGTCGAGCGAAATCTACGGCGGCCTCAACGGCTTCTGGGACTACGGCCCGCTGGGCGTGGAGCTGAAGCGGAACGTGAAGGAGGCCTGGTGGCGGGACATGGTGCGCGCCCACGACGAGCTGTCCGCCCCCGCCGGCGCCCCCGATGCGTACCAGATGGTCGGCCTCGATTGCACGATCATCATGCACCCGCAGGTCTGGAAGTGCTCGGGTCATTATGACCTGTTCCACGATTACATGGTCGATTGCCGCGAGTCGCGGCGCCGCTACCGCTACGACCAGGTCCGCGGCCGGTGGGCGGAGTTCCGCGACCAGAAGGTCTTCGTCGCCACCGAGCAGGAGGAAGTCGCCGAGCAGGACACACAACAGAAGGCCCTCAAGTTCTTCAACCTCCGCGCCAAAGACGCCGAGCAACTCAAGTGGGACGGCCCTGTTGCCCCGCTCCCCACGGTGGATGACTTGAGCCGCGTTCTCGGCCCCGATGCGAAAACTGTCGGCACGCTCACCGAGCCGCGCGAGTTCAACCTGATGTTCAAGACGATCGTCGGCGCCCTTGGCGGCGAGGACGACGCGGCTTTTCTTCGCCCCGAGACGGCGCAGGGCATTTTCGTCAACTTCAAGAACGTGCTCGATAGCTCGCGGGTGAAGCTCCCATTCGGCGTGGCGCAGATGGGCAAGAGTTTCCGGAATGAGATCACGCCGCGGAACTTTACGTTTCGCTCTCGCGAGTTCGAGCAGATGGAGATCGAGTTCTTCTGCCATCCCGAAAGCTCGCGAGCGTGGTACCAGTATTGGCGCGACCGCCGTTACCGCTGGTACACCGAGCTGGGCCTGGCGAGCGAGCGGCTGCAGCTCCGCGATCATGATCCGGAGGAGCTGAGCCACTACTCCACCGGCACGGCCGACATCGAGTACGCCTTCCCGTTCCTGGCCGAGGGGGAGTTCGGCGAGTTGGAGGGGATCGCCCATCGCGGCGACTTCGATCTTCGCAGCCACATGGAGGGGAAGCTCGACCCGAGCACGCGGCCGCTGCAGTTGGAGCTGGATGAGAACGGCAAGCCGCGGTGGCGGGGCAGCGGCAGGGACCTCAGCTACTTCGACTCCGACGCTTTCGAGCGGGACAAGGAGAAGCTCGGCGTCAAGTCGTTCAAGGAATACGTCGCCGGGCGGAAGGATGAGGCGAACCCGCACTATCCGTATCAGTATGTGCCGCACGTGATCGAGCCCTCGGCCGGCGCCGACCGGGCCACGCTGGCGTTCCTCTGCGAGGCGTACACGGAGGACGAGGCGCCTGACGAACACGGCAAGATGCAGTCGCGGGTGGTGCTGCGGCTTCATCCGCGGCTGGCGCCGGTCAAGTGCGCCGTATTCCCGTTGGTGAACCGCGACAAGATGCCGCAGGTGGCGCAGGATTTGTACCGGCAACTCAAGCGGCGCCACAACACGTTTTACGACGACAAAGGCGCCATCGGCCGGCGCTACCGAAGGCAGGATGAGGCCGGAACGCCCTACTGCATCACCATCGACGGCCAGACGTTGGAAGACAACACCGTCACCCTCCGCAACCGCGACACCCTCGAGCAGCATCGCGTGAAGCTGGACGACTGCGTCGCGGAGCTGGACCGGCGATTGGAGTAGTCACAGTAACAGGCACACTCCGTGTGCCGTCAATAAGGAACGGCGCCCGGAGTGTGCCTACTACTTTGATGCAACTTGCTTTGAGCCAGGTCTGTTCGCTCGACTCGGGGTTCGCCCAGGACGTCGAGGATTACGCGGCCGGCAAGTGCCGGGCGATCGAGATCTGGATGACGAAGCTCGAATCGTTCATTGAGGCGAACTCGCTGGACGCGGTGCGGCGGCTGCTCGAGGAGCATCAGGTCGCGGCGCCCGCGGCGGCGTTTCAAGGCGGACTGCTCACCAGCCAGGGAGACGCGCGGCGGGAGGCGTGGGACCTGTTCGCCCGTCGGCTGGACCTGTGCCGGGAGTTGGGCATCGAGGTGTTGATCGTCGCCTGCGATGCGGCGCCGCTTTCCGCCCAGCAGGACCTGGAGCGAGTGCGGGTGTCGCTGCGGCAGGCGGCCGAAGAGGCGCAGCGGCGGGAAGTCCGGCTGGCGCTGGAGCCGCAGGCGAAAGCCTCCGTCGGAAATAATCTGCAAACGGCGGCGGCGCTCGTCGAGGAAGTGAGCAGCCCCCACCTCGGACTTTGCCTCGATGTGTTTCACTACTACGTCGGACCGAGCAAGGCGGAGGACTTGGGGCTGCTCTCGCGGGACAACCTCTTTCACGTGCAACTGTGCGACTTGGCCGACACGCCGCGGGAATTCGCCGCCGACGGCGACCGCATTCTGCCCGGCGACGGCGACATCCCGCTGCAGCCGATCCTCGACCGGCTCGACCAGATCGGCTACGACCGCTGCGTCTCCATCGAGCTGATGAACCCCAGCATCTGGCGCATCCCGCCCAGACAGTTCGGCGAGATCGGCATCACCGCCCTCCGAATGCTGTTCGGCCAGGCGGAGCCGTAAGTCGTCTTTCGCTCCGCGAAAGAACGCCCTTTCGCTAACCACGTCCGTTCGCGGAGCGAAAGGCGACAATTGCTTCCTTGCACAAGGGCAGGCGCCGCGGGATACTGGAATTTGTAGGACCGCGTCCCAGCGTCAGGAGTCGTGAAATGATTCGGTCATTGCTGATCCTCGTCGTTGTGCTGTCGTCCGCCGCTCCCGCGTCCGCGCAGTTGCGGCGATTCCGGGCGTTCGGGCCGCATGTAAACTGGTCGGCAGGGCCGGGGAGCTTTTCGCTGAACATCGGCTCGCCCTACGGCGGCTTTCACTATCACGGCGCGTTCCCGTATCCGCGGCATCTCGACCCGTATGTGTATGGGCGGTCGTACGATGGTTACGTGAGCCCGCACGGCACGTACTACAATCCACAGTCGCGCTATACGGACTACTATCTGCCGCCGATCCATTACCCGGCGGAGCTGATGTACGGCCCGCTGGCGATGCGGCGGTTCATGGGACTGGATCGGGCGCCAGTTCCCGCGGCGCCGCCGGCCGTTGTCGCGCCGGCCGATCCTGCGGCCGAGGCGCTGCCGGCGCCGAAAGTGCGCGAGTCCAACTTGGCCGCGCGGGAGCGGGCGCAGCATTTCCTCGCGGCCGGCGATCGTTTGTTCCGCGAGCAGAAGCATCACGACGCACTGCAGCGCTACAAGACAGCGGCCGAGGCGGCGCCCGATGTGGCCGATGCGTACTTCCGCCAAGGTTTTGCGCTCGTGGCGACCAACCGCTACGACCTGGCGGCGGACGGCTTCCGCCGCGGACTGGCCCTGGAGCCGAGTTGGGCGGAGTCGCTCTTCCGACTCGATGAGCTGTACGGCGACGCCGACTTAGCGAAGCAGGCTCACCTGGATGCGTTGGCGCGAGCGGCGCTCGACAATCCCAACGATGCCGACCTGATGTTTGTCCTGGGCGTGTTCCTGCACTTCGACGGACAGGCGGACCGCGCGCGGCGGTTCTTCGTCCGCGCCCGCGAGTTGGCGGGCGACGCCGCGCCGCACCTCGACGGTTTCCTCGCCGCGGCGCCGTAGTCTCCGAACGGCTGCTTCATGGACAGTCTTCTCGCCGCACGCCTGCAGATGGCCGTGTCGCTCGCCTTTCACATGGTGTATGCGGCCATCGGCATCGGGCTGCCGCTGTTGTTGGTCATCATCGAAGGGCTGTATCTCCGCACCGGACGGCCGCACTACAAGTCGCTGGCGAAAAAGTGGGCGAAGGTGACCGGCCTGTTGTTCGCCGTCGGCGCCGTCTCCGGCACCGCCCTATCGTTTGAGTTGGGCCTGCTTTGGCCGAATTACATCGAGCTGCTGGGCGCCGTGGTCGGCCACATCTTCGGCCTGGAGGGATACGCCTTTTTCGTCGAGGCGATCTTCATCGGCCTCTATCTCTACGGCTGGGACCGGCTGCGTCCCGTGACGCACTGGTGGTGCGGCGTGGTGATCGCGATCAGCGGAATGCTCTCGGGCGTGTTGGTGCTCGGCGTTAACGCCTGGATGCAGCAGCCGGTCGGCTATGAGATGGAAGCGGGCGAGATCGTCGTCAGCGATCCGATCGCGATTTTCAAACAGCCCTTGTGGTTTTACATGGCGTGGCATTCGACGCTGGCCTGCTATATCGCCGTGGGATTCTCCTTTGCCGGCTGGTATGCGTGGCGAGCGCTCCGCGGCCGCCGCGACGAGTACACCCGGGCTGCACTGCTTGCGGCGATGTCGGTAGGCTCCGTATGTGCGGTGCTGCAGCCGATCAGCGGCGACCTGCTGGCCAAGTACGTTTACAAGACGCAGCCGGTGAAGTTCGCCGCGATGGAAGGGCAGTTCCGCACCGAGCCGTACGCCCCGCTGCGGCTGGGCGGTTGGCCCGATGAAGAATGCGGTGAAATGCGATGGGCCTGGGAGATTCCCGGTGGTCTGAGTTTCCTGGCGGCGAATGATCCGGCGGCCGTCGTCGCCGGGCTGGATCAGACGCCGCGGGAGAATTGGCCCAACGTCGAGCTGACGCACCTCGCGTTTCAAATCATGGTCGCCTCGGGCGTGGCGATGATCGCGCTCTCGGCGTGGTTCTGGATCACGTACTTCCGCCATCGCAGCAAGATCCTCGAGCGCCGCCGGTTGATGCGAGCCGTGACGTTGGCCATGCCTCTGGGGTTCATTGGGTTGGAGGCGGGCTGGTTCGTGACCGAGCTGGGCCGGCAGCCGTGGGTCAT